>DATJKY010000050.1:0-3189 GCA_035490955.1 Terriglobia bacterium
GCTTCGTCCCCGCTCGATGGTTGCCGTGCCGTTCGCGGCGTCAAGGGGTCTTCGATGAGCGATCCGGCACAAAGCGCCGGATCGCCCTTGACCCCGCGCCCGGCACGCGGCGGCGGAAGTGTGGCTAAAAAAGCCTTGACAAAGCCGACGCCGTTATAGAAGGTCCGCGGTTCTCATGTCGCAGTCAGGCCTCCGGTGCGGAGCAAGTCAACACGCATCAAGGACCGACAGAAGCGACGCGCGCCATACACCCTAGCGAGCCGATTCGCGGACCGATGCTGCGGCAAACAGACCCACGGGCCCTGCCCGGGTTGTAGGGGTGCGGCTTGCCACGCACCCTAGAGCGCAGAGTTTTGGTCCTGAAACTCTGCCGCTTGTTCCTGGAGAAACATGAAAGCCGCGGACTTAAGAAACAAGTCTGCGCTACCCGGTTCGGGTTGCCTGAAGCAGGAAGCCGAAGATCTCGAATCTCGAATTCCACCACGGAGGAGCTATGAAAACACGGCTGAATTCTCAGAAGTCTGCCAGGAACGGCGGTGTGCTTTGTCCTGCTGGCAGGTATGGCGCTGCCGTTTGTCAGTTGCCGGAAGGCAGAAGAAAAAGTCAGGAGGAAGAAGCCTACGTTCTCGGGATGGAAAGCTATGTGTATGGCTTCCCGTTGGTGATCATGGACGTGAGCAAAGGAGCCCTTACGGCGGCGTCCAGCCCCGGGGAGTACACCGCCCCGATGAATCAGTTTGCCAGAATGACCCACTACGTGAGCCCCGACTTCAAGACCGTAGTTCGTGTGAGCTTGAACGGCCTCTGGTCCTGGGCTTGCGTTGACCTCGGCCCGGAACCCTTCGTTTTTTCCGTACCGGACAGCCATGGACGCTATTACGTGACCCAGGCGACGAACATGTGGACGGATGACTTTGCCTCGATCGGCTATCGCACCACGGGGACAGGGCCAGGTAATTTCCTTTTTGTCGGTCCCAAATGGAATGGCACCGCACCTCCTGACGTCAAAGAAACCTACCGGGCGGCTACGCGTTATGTCTGGGTCATCAATCAAGTCATGGCCAAGGGTCCAAAGGACTTTGCTGCCGCCTTTGAAATCTCGAAAGGTTTCAAGCTCACGCCGCTCAGCGCGTGGGGCAAACCCTATACCCCGCCGACTAACGTGCCTGTCGAACCCTCCGGGGATGTTTCCAAAGACCCCTTTGACCTGATGGACGATATGGATGCTGGCACGTTCTTTAAGCGGCTTGCGATGCTCATGGTCGACAATCCGCCATACCCAGCCGATGGACCGGCGCTTGCGAAAATGAAACGGCTGGGCATCGAACCGGGCAAGGATTTCGACATCACGAAGGTCGACCCGAAAATCGCCCGAGGACTGAACCGCGCCACGAAGGAGGCGTGGAACAAGCTCGCGGCTGGCCCCCTGGAGATGAAAGGTACCAACGGTTGGGTCAACTTCGTGGGACTTGGGCAGTTCGGGACGGATTACAACACGCGCGCTGCCATTGCGATTCTGGGTCTTGGCGCGCTGACCAAGGCCGGAGAGCTCCGATGAAACCGAACTGGTTTAGGGACGCCTTCTGCACGCTGTTTCTGATGCTCGCTCTCTAGAAACTTTGGTCACCGCATTTTCAACCTGAATGGTGACCGCTGGCAGCAAACCGCCCTCACCGTCAACTTGGAGAATTGAGAGGGCTCCTGCTGGTTGACGTTCTCGATTGGCCAGGGACGCAAGGCGTGAATTAGGTCGTGGCGGTTGGGAATCTCCACTGCTGGTCGCTGCTGATTGCGCTTCGCGGGTTTTAATGGATGGGGCGATGAATAATGCGTAAAGGAGTTCTCTCCAAGATCTTCTTCGTTCTGTCCCCCTTCGTCTCTTTCGGCCTCAGAGCTGCGGGGCAAGCTTCCGGCACCGGCGGTGAATTCTGGCCGCTCGTAAATGTGTATACCCAGTTGCAACCGAAGGCAAGCCTGCTGCCAGAGTTCGATCCGCGGAAAGGAGTCGATCCGACGTCTCATCCATCCTTGAGGGGAACCGCATGAGCACCACTACAACCAGTTTGGTCGTATTGGCCTTCGTTTTCGGAGGAGCGCTGGTTGGTATTTTTCTACGCAGGGTCCTTCCCCAACAGCATCTTAGTGATGCTTCAAAAGACATCGTGCGGGTGGGGATCGGAATGGTGGTGACGATAACGGCGCTGGTTCTCAGTCTGCTTATAGCTTCCGCCAAGGCCTACTACGACGCGCAGAGCAACGAACTCACAGAGATGTCCGCCAAGATCGTCTTGCTGGACCGCGTTCTGGCCCACTACGGACCTGAGACGAAGGAAGCCCGGGACGCTCTCCACGTCGACGTGGCTCTAGCGCTCGATCAGATGTGGTCGAAAAACCGTAGCCCCTTGGAGCGGTCGTCTCCCGCGAACGAAGCTCTCTTCGACAAAATCCAGGAACTCGCGCCGCGAAGCGACGCGCAACGCTCGCTCCAGGCCCAGGCTTTGAATATTACTTTGGCCCTCGGACAGACCCGGTGGCTGATGTACGAACAGAGCTCAGCTGCAGTTTCCAAGCCATTGCTCCTGGTGCTGGTTTTTTGGCTCACCATCATCTTCGTCAGTTTCGGCCTCTTTGCGCCCACTAACTTAACGGTGGTGACCACCTTACTCATCTCGGCGCTGGCGGTTTCCGGCGCCGTGCTCTTGATTCTGGAGATGTACACGCCTTTCACGGGGCTGATTCACATCTCGAGCGCCCCACTCCGCGCCGCCTTGTCGCATCTTGGCCAGTAAGCAACTCTCAGGGTTGCTTTCAGCTCTGTCGCTTACGTCCCCTTTGGCGGCAACTGCCAGAATTACGAGCGGCTTGGCAGGTTGGGCAGGCCGAAATGAATCGCTTATTTGATCCAGACTGATGCCATTCGGACTTTCCTGGACCGTAATCGGGAGAATTCCGTGACCCAAAACATCCGCACTACCATCCTCTGCATCACCCTGCTTGTGGCTGCGCCCCTGCAGGCGCGAGAAAACACTGACGTGATTGTGATGAACAATGGCGACCGCATAACCTGCGAGGTCAAAGGCCTCAACGGCGGTGTGCTCTACATCAACCCCTCTTACATCCTCGGCACGATCTCGGTTGACTGGTCGAAAGTGTCTCGGCTGGAAAGCAAGCAGTTGTTCCTCGTGAAAA
>DATJKY010000051.1:0-6745 GCA_035490955.1 Terriglobia bacterium
AATACTCCTTGACGTCTTCGCCGTGATTGCCTTCGGCGGGCGTGAGGCCGAAGGCGCGTTCTTTCAAGATGGGATCCTGGCCGTTCCACAGCGCCACGCCAAGCACCAACAACTGGTAGCGATCGCAAATCGCGGCCAGGCTGTCCTCGCCCCAGCGGTAAGCTTTGCTTCGCGCCGCGTCGTGGGACACGAAGGACCAGGCATTCCCGTCCGCACTGTAGTCCTCGCGCACCGTGCCCCACGATCGCTCGCTGACGTAGGGTCCCCACCGCCTCCAGGAAAAGACGCTGCTGACCGCCTCGGCTAGCCTGCGGCCTTCTTGCGTTTCTAACCGCTTCCGGCCTGATCCAGTATCCATAGGTGTCCTTCCTTCGAAAAGATCCTTTGAACAAGGAGCCCCTTCAGCTCGTAGAGCTTGAGCCGGCCAGGTTCTTAAGACAAAGAGCTTTAAAACCGAATCTTAATTTGTTTCGGCGGCTCCACAGTATACACCCCTTTTCCTCCACATCGGCCCTTCCGGGCTCTGCCGGCTGTGCCGCCGGTTTGCCGGGTGTGTGCCGTTAGATGACAGCTCGGGATGCAGTCCAGCCGCCCTTCTGTTGTTCCAGTGGACACTCATCCGAACTTTCATGTCGTGCGATTCTTGCTGGAACCACCACCGGTCAATTAGACTGACTTATGGGGATGTCCTCAGACAATGGGCTTTCGAACGCCGCCGCGGAGTTGCACGCGTTCTTGCTACGCCGCCACTTTCGCGAGGGATTGCTTTTGGGGCCTGATTATGGCGTTCGGTTTAACTTTCGCGCTTGGCGTTTTTTGAAAAGCGCGCTGAACTTCATTCCCTGGCGCGACGACTGTGTTTTCATGCAGGCCCAGGGGTACTGGATCCTCGTCAACTGGCACCTCTACGAACGAACTGCGAAGCCTCGCTACCGCGAGATTGCCCTTGCGACAACCGAAGCGATCTTGAGGCTTCAAATCCGCGAAGGCTTCTGGGCCTACCCGCTTCCCGAGCGGAAGCACTTGATTGCCACAGTCGAGGGATGTTGGGGAGCGCTTGGGTTGCTCGCCAGCCACGCTCGCGCGCCGCGCGATGAGTTTCTGAAAGGCGCCATCCGCTGGTACGACTTTCTCGTGGATCGGATCGGATTCCAAACTCACAACCGCGGCAAAGCGATCAATTACTTCGACAAGCCCCGGGGTAAGGTGCCGAACAATTCGATGTTGGCCGTCTGGCTCTTCCTGCGCCTCTGGAACGAAACGGGGCAAGAGCGGTTCCTCGAACACGTCGCTGGTCTGTTCGAGTTCCTGGCCGCGGTGCAACGGCCCTCGGGCGAGTTCCCTTATGTAGTCGAAAGCCCGTACGAACGGAAGCGGGAGCACTACCTCTGTTTCCAATACAACTCCTTTCAGTTTCTCGAATTGGCATGGTCGGCCGCACTTGAGCCAGGTAAGCCGGCGCGCGCCCTGCTGGCTGGGCTCGCGAAATTCCTCGAGCGTGGCGCCACGGCCAGCGGAGCAAGCGCCCTCGATTGCAGTACCGCGGGCCGGGCCTGGCCGGAGGTGGACTACTACACCGCGGTCCTCGCAGCGGCTCTTGGCGAGGCAGCAAAGCTCGGCCTCACGGACCGAAAGCTCAGCGCACGCTGTTACGCGCGGTTGCTCGAGCGGCAACGCCCTGACGGCAGTTTCTGGTACTCAACGGGCGACTACAGATTTCTGAACGATCATCGGTCCTACCCTCGCGCCCAAGTGATGACACTTTTTCACCTGTTGTGCGGATGTGAGGGGCAATAGGGCGGTAGACAGTAGACAGCAGACAGCAGACGGCAAGTTGAACTCGTGTTGTATCAGGGCATGGCTTCAAGCCGTGCCTGTTTCCCCGTGCTGCGGCAAGGCTGGCGCCAGGCCCTGATACAACGCAAACCCAGTCTTAGGTTTCCGAAAGGGACGGGCGACCAAAGGTAAACATCTCCCGAACGCAACACTAGCTGGCTGCGTTTGTGGCCTCTTCCCTGTCCACTGTTACCTTCGACCGTCTACTATCCTGGTCATGTGCGGAATTTGCGGAATCTTCAATTTCAGAACCTGCGAGCCGGTTACGCGCGATGTGTTAAAGCTTGCAACGGACGCCATGGCCCACCGCGGTCCTGATGATGAAGGCTTCCACCTTGACGCGGAGCTTGGCCTGGGCAATCGCCGCCTGAGCATCATCGATCTTCCCGGCGGTCATCAGCCCCTTTCGAATGAGGATGAGACCATTTGGGTTACCTTCAATGGCGAGATCTATAACTATCGCGAGCTGCGCGTCGGGCTCGAATCGCATGGGCACTGCTTTCGCACCTCGACGGACACTGAGGCCATCGTTCACCTCTATGAAGATTACGAACTCGGTTGCCTCGATCAGTTGCGCGGAATGTTTGCGTTTGCGTTGTGGGACCGGCGGCGGCGGCGGCTACTGTTAGCGCGCGACCGCCTGGGGATCAAGCCGCTATTCTATCGTCTGGAACCCGACCGGCTGATGTTTGCTTCAGAGTTGCGGGCGCTGCGGCAGCTTGCTACCGCGGCCTTCGAGGTCGATCCCCAATCAGTCTATGATTTCTTCGGGTTTCGCTACATCCCGGCGCCCCGGACGTTCTATCATGGAGTCGAAAAATTACTGCCCGGCCACTTAATGGTGGCGGATGCTAAGGGTGTACGGACCAGCGCCTACTGGGACATTCGGGACGAAGAGGATCGATCGCGTAGCGCAGGAGAATGGGCGGAGGCAGTGATGGAGCTACTCCGCGAGTCGGTGCAGTTGCGGCTGATTGCGGACGTGCCTCTGGGGGTTTTCCTGAGTGGCGGCACCGACTCAAGCGCACTCGTTGCCCTCATGGCCGAACTAGGTGTCCGGCCTCTGCGGACTTTCTCCGTGGGCTTCGACGAGGCCGGCTACAGCGAGCTTCCATACGCCCGACGAATAGCCCGGCAGTTCGCAACCGAGCACCGCCAGCTCGTGGTCCAGCCCGGGGACTTGGCCAGCGACTTGCCTCGACTGATCTCTTTTCGCGATGAGCCAATCGCGGAAGCCACCGACATCGCGCTATACCGGATCGCGCGCCTAGCGCGAGAGAGCGTTAAGGTGGTACTGGCAGGCGAGGGCGGGGACGAACTCTTCGCCGGCTATCCCAAATACGCGTACGACCGGCTGGCGAAGCCGCTTTCCCGCCTTCCCGGGAAACTGACGGGCAGGCTGGCACGCTGGCTCCCCTATGAACAGCGCCGCGCCAAGGTTGCCCTGGAGACACTTTCTATTCGCGACGAGGCCGAGCGCTACGCCTCCTGGTTTGCCGCTTTTTCGCTCCGGGAGCGCCGTGCCCTCTTTGCCCAAGATTTTCTCGAACAGGTGGACGTAACGCATCCAGCCCGCGTTGTTGCCGGCTATCTGCAAAGAGCGCGCCGTCGCTCGCCCCTGAAACGCATGCTGTACGTCGATCAAAAAGTGTGGCTGCCAGACAATCTTCTCTTGCGAGGCGACCAGATGACCATGGCGGCTTCCCTTGAAGAACGCGTACCTTTTCTTGACCACAAGCTGGTGGAGCTCGCCGCCCGCATCCCGGGGCGGGTGCTGGCACGTGGATTTCGCACCAAAGTGCTCCTGAAGCAGGCGCTGCGGTCGCGCCTGCATGCTGAGGTGCTCGATCGCCGCAAGGCAGGCTTCACCGTACCCATTGGTCCATGGTTTCGCGCACCACTCAAGTCGTTCGTGGCCGACCTCCTGCTTTGCCCGAGCGCGCGGACACGCGACTATTTCGATCGAGCCCATACAGCAAGCTTTGTCCGCGAGCACTTCGACGGAGTGCGCGACCGCCAAAAGCAACTATGGGCTCTGGTAAACTTCGAGCTGTGGTTGAGAAGCGTTCAGAGCTCGACCGCGAACTGACCCTTTTTGAAAATAGCCGGCTGAACCCCCTCCCGGCTCGCGAGTTCACCCTGAGCCCCTTCGCTGCGCTCAAGGCCGTTGGCAGCGGAAGGGCGAACAGACTCGCCACCCTCTCCCTCCAAAGGGCGAGGGCTGTGGTCTCGTGGTTTTTTACCGGGCGGCGTCGTTTCGGGCGTTCCCCAAATGCCCGGAAGGCTTCTTAAGGTGTTCGACTAGGGCCCATGGGCACAAAACCTGTCGGTGTTTGTATCATCGTCGAGAATCTACCCGTGCCTCAGGACCGGCGCGTGTGGCAGGAGGCGCGCGCCCTCACTGAAGCCGGACACCAGGTCTCCATCATCTGCCCCAAAGGACCGGGATTCGAACGCTCCCGCGAGACACTGGAAGGAATCGAAATCTACCGGCATGACATCCGCGAAGGGTCCGGGCCGCTGGGCTATCTTATTGAATACATCTGGGCGCTGGTTGTCGAGTTGTTTCTGGCGCTCAAGATTTATGGGCGCACCGGCTTTCGCATCCTCCAGGCATGCAACCCTCCGGATACGATTTTCCTGATCGGCGCCTTGTTCAAACTTTTGGGCGTGCGATTCATTTTCGACCATCACGACCTTAACCCTGAGCTCTACGAGGTCAAGTTTCGACGGAAGGATTTCTTCTACCAGCTCGTGTGCCTGGCCGAAAGACTGACGTTTCGAACTGCTGATGTAGCAATCGCGACGAACAGTTCTTACCGGGATATCGCCCTTACGCGTGGTGGCATGTCGCCCCAGCGAAGCTTTGTAGTGCGGAGCTGCCCGGAACTGAGTCGGTTCCGTTTGCAACCTCCCCGCTTGGAGCTCAAGGAGGGGAACGAACACTTAGTTGTTTACCTGGGCGTGATGGGGCCGCAAGACGGTATAGATCTGCTCCTAGTCTCCATCGAGCACATCGTGAAGATTAAGGACCGGCACGACACTCTCTTTGTCCTCATCGGCGACGGAACGGAGCGTCTGCCTCTCAAGACTGCGGCGAAGTCCAGAGGTCTGGACTCATTTGTAAAGTTTACCGGCCGCCTTCCTGACAGCGAGGTTGGCGCCTACTTCTCAACCGCTGAAGTCGGCGTCGCGCCTGACCCCAAGAACGCCATGAACGATAAATCGACGATGAACAAGATCCTCGAGTACATGGGTTATGGACTCCCGGTCGTCCAGTACGATCTCACTGAAGGTCGGCGGTCGGCAGCCGACGCCGCCCTCTACGCCCGTCCCAACGACCCCACCGACTTCGCGGAGAAGGTGCTAACGCTGTTGGATTCGGAAGCGCTGCGCCGCGAACTGGGGCAACGCGGCCGGAAAAGGATCGAAGAGTCTTTTAACTGGGAGACCGACAAGCAGGTGCTGCTTAAAGCCTACGAGACCGCGTTAAAGCCCCGGGGTACCTGAAACTGGCCCTGGCCAACTCTGAAGGGACTGTGTGAAAACTGGCGGCCGCGCCGCGCCGGCGTGTGGAAAGGCTCAGAATGTTTGAAGAAAATCGCGGCTCTGCCGTCTGCTGTGCGAAAGGGCTCAGCCCTTCCGGACCTCAGGTTCAAGATTAAACTCTTTGGGTTCAGCCGCTTGCCGGAAAGCCGTAGGCTTTCCGCACAGCAAGCGGCGGAACCGCAAGATCTTGCAACGAGCGATTTTTTCACAGCTTCTCAGTCTTTCCGGGCAGCGGGTAAGAAAATCAATAATCAAAGGCGAGCCCGGACCGCTAGTTTTCACACAGACTCTGAAGGCTCCCGTGGCGGCATCATTCGTCTGCCGAGGTGGGATTTCCAAATCTTTACGCCGTTGCGAAGGAGTCGCCGCGACTCATCGCACACCTATTGTGTCTTTTGGCGTTTGTGGCTTAACACTCAGCCAACCTTATGGACTGGAGGACAGAATGATCGCTGGATTGAGCAAACGAATCGGGCTACTCCGAGGGTTGCTTGTAGCAGCGAGCCTCATTGTCTCAACAGGGGCGAGCGCGCACGCGCAAGGCTGGGATGTATCCGGCCGCCGGATTGATGAGGTCCTGCGAAACGCGGTCGAGGAGAAGCGCCTGCCCGGCGTCGTCGCCATGGTGGCACAAGGGGATGCGGTGGTTTACAAAGGGGCGTTCGGTAAACAGAACACTGCCAAAGGCGTGCCAATGGCCACCGACTCGATTTTCCGGATTGCGTCAATGACAAAAGCCGTGACATCCGTAGCCGTGATGCAGCTCGTCGAGCGCGGGCGCGTGAGGCTGGATGAACCGGCTGGCACCTACCTGCCTGAGCTCGCGCGCGTGCAAGTACTCGAAGGCTTTGACGCGAACGGCACGGCCAAGCTACGACCGCCTAAAACGCCGGTTACCGTCCGTCAGCTCCTCACGCATACTTCCGGTTTCGGATACGAGTTTTTCGACGGGAAACTGAGCCGCTACGTGGCCGCGGGAGGAGTGCCGAGCATACGGACCGGCGACGACGGTTTTCTGAAGGCGCCACTGCTGTTCGATCCGGGAACGAAATGGGAATACGGAATCAGCATAGACTGGCTGGGAAGGCTTGTAGAGAAGATCAGTGGCCGGTCGCTCGAGGAGTACTTTCGCCAAAACATTTTCGCGCCGCTGGGTATGGAGGACAGCTTCTTCAACGTGCCAGCGGACAAACAGACGCGCGTGGTCACCGTTCGCCAGCGGAAGGATGACGGGACGCTGGCCGAGAATCCTGCGCAGATGTTCAAGCCGGCGCAGTTTTTGAGTGGCGGTGGCGGCCTGTACTCGACTGCGGCCGACTACCTGAAATTCACACGGATGCTGCTTGGCGGTGGGAGGCTG
>DATJKY010000052.1:0-6322 GCA_035490955.1 Terriglobia bacterium
GGCTCCCCAGGGACCCAACCAGAAACGTTACATGGTGCTCTTCTTTGATAACTCCACCATGCAGTTGGAGGACCAGGCGCGCGCGCGTCAAGCGGCGGGCCAATTCATCGATAAAACTGCCTCGGAAGACCGCTTGATGGCAGTCGCGGATTTCAGCGGGAGCTTACATCTTGCCCAGAACTTCACTTCCAGCACCGACCGCCTGAAGCAGGTGGTAGCCAACGTGAAGTTCTCCAATGTGGAGCCCAATGCCGCGGAACAGACCACGGAGGTTGCCTCGCTGGGCAGCGCAGGCATGGTGGCGGCCGCGGCGGATTTTGGGGCCCGGACGATGTTGTTGGCGGTTCGGAGCCTGTGCAAGAATCTGGCTGCGGTCCCCGGCCGCAAGATTCTGATCCTCTTTTCCAGTGGGTTTCCCCTGACTCCAGAACTCACCTCCGAACTGACGGCGACCGTAGACGCCGCCAACAAGGCCAACGTGGCGATCTATCCGTTAGATGTTAGGGGCTTAGTCGTCACGGGACCGGGCGGCTCAGTTAGTGGACCCGTCGCTCCGCAAGCGTCGAACCTGGGTGCCGAGGAGCTTTTGTTCCCCCACCAAGGTGCACTGCTGGCATCACTCGTTGCGCTGCCTGAGCCGCAGCATGCTGGAGGGGGAGGAGGTGGTGGTGCTAGTGGGGGTGGCGGAGGACACTCAGGGGGTGCAACCGGTGGCGGGACAGGCGGTACCGGAGCCGGAGGTGTTGGGACAGGCAGCTCCGGAGGCAGAGGCGGGACCGGCACGGGAACGGGGGGTACTGGTGCTGGGGGCAAAGGCGGGACCGGCACGGGAACGGGGGGTACTGGTGCTGGAGGCAAAGGCGGGACGGGTGGCACCCCTGGTGGAAGCACGGGAACAGGAGGACGCGGTAGTGGAGGCGGAGGAGGAGGGAGTTTTAACAACCCCAATCAGTTTGTCAATCCGCTCAACCAGCCGCGGCAGATCATTCCTCCCCTCCCTCAGAGCGCCACGACCAATCAAGAAGTGCTTTACGCGCTGGCCAACGGTACCGGTGGCTTCCCCATCTTCAACAGTAACGACCTTCTGGGCGGGTTGGACAAGGTCGCGCGTGATCTTAATGAGTACTACGTAGTAGGCTATGTGCCGCCTGAGAGGTCGGCGGAGGACGCGTGCCACACCATCAAGGTGAAACTCGAACGGCCGGGATTAAACGTTCGCGCCCGCAGCGGCTATTGTGACGTGCCCAGTCGCGATATCCTGGCCGGGAAAAGCGAGGGGAAAACCTTGGAGGCACGCGCCGCGGCTTCCCAGCCCGGGAACATCCCGGTGTCTCTCAAGGCTTCGTATTTCTATACAGGACCGAACATCGCGCGGGTCAATCTAGCGTTGGACGCACCCGCTGAACAACTGGATTTCGGCAAGGACAAAAGCGCTTACCATTCCGAGGTTAATGTTCTGGGCATCGCCTACCGGGAGGACGGTTCGGTGGCCGCGCGGTTCAGCGATAACCGCAAGATCGATCTCGATAAAAAGGAGATGAAAGAGTTCACGAAGGGCTCCTTCAACTATGCGAACTCCTTCGAAATCGCGCCGGGAAAATATAATCTGAAGGTTGTTCTTGCCAGTGGAGATCAAAGTTTCGGGAAATATGAATTGCCTTTGGTTATCGATCCCTACAACGGCAAGCAATTCCAGCTCAGCAGCTTGGCCCTCACCAACAACACTCGGCCAGTATCGCAACTGGGCGAGGGCCTGGACACGGCCTTACTGGAAGACCGAACGCCCCTGGTGGCGAGGTCAAACGGCCAAGCGGTGGAAATAGTCCCGTCATCGAACAACCGCTTTAGAAAGGACGAAAAGGTAGGTTTTTATGCTGAGGTGTACGAACCCGGGATGGCGTCAAACATGCCGCCGCGAGTCGGAATCGTGTACAACATCCTGGACCGCAAAACGAACCAGTCTGTGGACGCGTCGAATACGATTCTGGTGAACGACTTCGCGCAGAAGGGCAACCCGGTAGTTCCCGTGGGACTAGTGGTTGCCACCGATAAGCTGCAGCCGGGTCAGTATAGAATCGAAGTGCGCGCTCGCGACGACCGTGGCAACGTTTCTCCGGTAAGAACTGCTGACTTCGACTTGAACTAAAGCGGGTCGGTGAGAGTCTCTGCCCACCCTGGGGGCGTCGGGCCGGCGCAGACCTGAAGCTTCTGCGCCGGCTTGGCTTAATGGTGCAAATACCTTCATAGAACGCTGACTTTAGGACTGGTCGCTGCTGGGATTCGCCTTCACCTGTGGCAGGGGCAAGGCGCCAGTGGGCAGCTACCGGGCGGACACAAGGGCCGCGCGACAAGCAATAACCTCTGAGCGCCTTTTTGACTGCGTCCGAATCATCCAATTCTGATCCCACCGATGTCCGCCGAGCGCTCCTCGTGTGGTTCGAGCGCCATGCCCGTCCTTTACCTTGGCGACAAAACAAAGACCCTTACTCCGTGTGGGTCTCGGAGGTGATGCTCCAGCAAACTCAGGTCGACACCGTCGTTCCGTATTTCCAGCGGTTTCTTCAAGCGTTCCCCAGCGTAAAGAGTTTGGCCCGGGCGCCGCTTGAACGGGTGCTGGAACTGTGGTCCGGACTCGGGTACTACCGCCGGGCGCGCAATTTGCATCGTGCTGCACAGAAAGTCGTGCAGGATTTTGGCGGTGTCCTCCCCTCCAGTTACCACGAAGCTCGCTCGCTCCCTGGCGTTGGGGACTACACGGCGCGTGCCGTTCTCAGCATCGCTTACAACCAGCCTTACGCCGTTGTCGATGGTAACGTGGCGCGCGTTGTATCCCGTCTGCGGGCGTTACACGGCAACCTGCACCAACAGAAGTTCTCCCGCGCCCTGGACGAAGAACTGGAATTGATCTTTTCCCGAAGGCAGCCGGGGAGGTTCAACCAGGCGATTATGGAATTGGGCCAGTCCATATGCCTGCCACGCGCCCCGAAGTGTCCGCTTTGTCCGTTACGAAGGATGTGCCAGGCACATCGCGACGGAGCGCCGGAAGCCTACCCTGAGCCACGCCCACGGCGCGCCAACGAGACCCGCTACCTCGCCACCGCCGTGCTCTACCACGCCCATGGGGGCTGGCTCAGACCCTTAGGTTTGCGATCCCGCATCACACAAGGCAACAACGCAGACCTCCCGATTTCACAAGTTCCAGTGTGCGCCAGCCAGGGAGCTCAGGCACGTTTAGCGAAGCCGCTCCAAGTGGCCTTGGGGCTTGGTCTCGACGAAGGTCTCATGGAGGGGCTTTGGAACTTCCCAGCCGCGTTTGGGAGTTCACCCGGAGAAGCATTAAGCCGGCTTCAAGCCCGACTGGGGAACATGAAACCTGGTAACGTCAGGTGGGAAAGCCGGTCTGGCTTGCCGCGCTCTCTGGCGCAGTTGCGCCACGCGATCACCTACCGCTCGATCGTCGTGGACGTTTATGCGGGCGAAGTCAGCGGGAAGAGCGTAAAGCATCCTCTGCGCTGGTTCAGCGTGTCCCGCCTGCCTCAATCCGCAGTGTCGTCTCTGGCGCGCAAGATTGCGGAGAAGATCGTTGCCGTTCGTTCAGCTAACTAACGAAAGGCGCCCTAGAGTCTGTATCGCACAGGCCTACAGGTGAGGGACGCGGCGAGCTTGGATGTCCCTCAGGTGCTGTCGAAGCCGTGCCAGCACCTCGCTTTCTTTTCCGTCCGCCAGCTCCTTCTTGAGTTCGTTCAAGGCAAAATGAACGATGTCGTGGTGGTGCAGGTCAGAACCCACCTGCTCGCTGAAACGCAGCCAGAGGCTGTGCAGTTCGTCAATTTCCTTGGGGGTCAGGCGGGGTGCATGAGGCCCGAGGTAGAAGATGTTCTCCTGACCTCCCGGCGTGTAGATTTCCAGCATGAGGTGCGGCCGGGGTGGCGACAAGCGCTCCCACGCAGCGCCAGCCTGGCGTGCTTCTTCGGCCGCCGGCATCTTGGGTGAGAGCCCGAGGGCGATGGTGGAGGATTGCAGGGACTGGGCAGCTCGCAGAATGCCGTCCCAAACGTCATTGGCAGCCACGACAGCGAGGTGTATCGTCTTGCCGCTCTTCTCGGCAAGATTGAGGGCGCGCGAGAAGAGTTGTTGTTCGGTTGCCCCGAAAAGCTGCTCGGGCGCCAGTCCGTGTTCCCCGGACCCAGCGCGCACCAGAAGCCGAACGTGCAGCACCACCACATCCTGCCGGTGGGGGTCGACGCGAGCAAGCACTGAGGCGAGGTTATAAAGCGTGTTGTAATCTCGTACCGAGACCAGAATATTTCCTGGGCGAACTCCTGCCGCTTGCGGGCTGAGATCTTCTCCGGGCGACAGGTGAAACTGGTCGAGCTCTTTGTGGAACGCACCTCGCTTGTGCGTGAGGTGCTCCGACACTGCGAAAACGCCGAACAACGCGAGTGAGAAAACCATGCCAGAGACCGTGGCCTCCGGTTTGGTAAACAGGTTCACGACTGCGATGGCCATCAGGACCAGCGTTATAAGTCCCAAACCCAAGGGGAGTTCCAGTCCGCCGATCTTCAGGTTGAGCGGAACGCGAAATTCCCGCTCCTGCTCGGGTTCTGTGTAGCGCAGGACCAGAACAGCCAGACCCTTCATGGCAAAACTCCACACCACTCCGAAAGCGTAAAGGTTCCCCAGAAAGATGACGTTGCCGCGACTCACGATGATGACCAGTAGTTGAAGGCCCACCACCATGTTGATGATGCGGTGCGATGTCCCAAAATGAGGGTGTGGGTGACGAAACCAGTCGGCGAGGACTCCATCCTCGGAAACCCGGTTCAGGACGCCATTGGAGCCAACGATGGCGGTGTTCACTGCCCCGGCAAGAATCAGGATGCCGACAGCTACGACAAAGGCCCGGAATGCCAGGCGAAGGGGCAGGGGGCCGACGACGTACATCGCCAGACCGCCGATGAGGTTGTCAAAGTACTGGTGGCGGACGCCATGGGGAATGATCATCACGGCGAAGAACGAAACCAGCGAGGTAAAGACCAGGCTGTATATGAAGATGACGAACCCAGTTTTCTCCAGATTCTTCAGTTTAGGATGCTCAATTTCGCGGTAGACCTGGGCCAGGGTTTCTTCTCCGCTCATGGCCAGCACCGAGTGGCCGAGTCCAATGAAGATTCCAATCAGTCCGATGGTGCGAGGCAGTTGACTGTGCTTCAGCCAACCCAAGGCATTAGGGCCGAAGCTCAGGTTGTCTGGGTGGGGCAAAGGCGGCAAGTGGACGTGGGCGCGTTGCACCCAGAGGGTCAGGCCGCACCAGCCGATCATGAGCAGGACCATCACCGTGGTGACGTGCATGATGCGCAGCGCCTTTTCGCTAGATTCGGGAATGCCCTTGATGTTCTGCCACCAGAAATAGATCGTCGCCCCGGCAGCAAACAGCGCGGCGGTGAGATCCGTGGGCAGCGCGACATTCAGGTGAGCATAACGCAGCATCTCGTTGATAAGGCCCACAAGGTATTGCCCGGCGGAGACGCCGCTGATGGGACCGGTAAGGACGTAGTCGAACATCAAGGCGGAAACGGAAAACTTCGCCAGCGTCCCCCCCATCGCTTCCTTAACCACGCGGTACACGCCGCCGCGTACGAACATGCTGCAGCTTTCGATGTAGATGGCCCGAACCGCGTACGAGAACAGCATGATGCCGAGGATGAACCAGGGCGCCGCTCTGCCAATGGCATCTTCGGCGATACCGCCCGCGTAGTAAGCAGAAGATGCCAAGTCGTTAAGAACGACCGCCGCAGCCCGCCAGAAAGAAATGAAGGACAGCATGGCGGTGGTCGCCACCATGACTCGGGGCGCGGTAACCAGAGGCTTCTGAGACTGGGATGGTTCCACCGGGACGGAGGCCATGGGTAGTCAGGGGTCAAGGGCAGTATACAATGAGACCGTCGAAAACAGAAAGTCATTCGGGATTTTCACGATTTCAATCTAATTGTAAATGATTTAGACCAGTTCCAGCAGCAGTGCCTGACGCGAGTTCCACATCAGCGTCCGGCCACCGATGACTAGCTTCCGATGTGGCTATTCGTGCCTGAGCGCGACCAGCGGGTCGATTCGTGTGGACCGTCGTGCGGGGAGGTAGCAAGCCAGCAGGGCGGTTAGCCCCAGCAGAGAGGCAACGCCCACGAAAGTTAAAGGATCGGTGGGCGTCACTTGAAACAAGAGTGCGTGCAGAAGCGGTGTGATGGCGAGCGCACCGGCCAAGCCGAGCGCAAGTCCCGCCAAGACCATTGTCATGCCTTGCCGGATCACCATAAGGAGTATG
>DATJKY010000053.1:0-5944 GCA_035490955.1 Terriglobia bacterium
GAACATCGCGATGATTGAAGGGGCAAGGGATAAGCAGCTGTTACGGCAAACCCAGCGCACGTCGTGTGTCATAGACCACCTTCCACCAAAAGGTTTCCGTGGTGGGAATGCTACGCCTATAGGATGCCCTCGTCAAGTGTAAAATATTGATGACCTTGGTGCTGTTAATGCTTGGGATAATTCCAGGCTCCCTCGGTCCTGTCCAGTGTTTGGCGCTCAGTCTCGACGCCCACCGTTGGAACCTACGGATACGGTTTGGCGCCGGACCGGCTGGTGAAGGAAGTCGCCCGTGCTTCTTGCCGATTGTCTTGCCGTCGACAGCTGTAGAATCAGAGCAGGCCTGCTGAAAAAAGGGTGGCTGTCATGCTGAGTGTTACATCGGCCTTCGGGCCACCGATAGAGAGAGTCCTACATTCCGAGCGGAGCGAGGAATCTGCTTCTTCTTAACGTTTAACTACAGAAGCAGGTCCCTCGCTTCGCTCGGGATGACATGATCGAAGGCTTTTTCGGCAGCCGGTTAGTTTAATGAACGGCCTGCTTTGCGGCCGTCAGCGCGACCATACGATGTTATGAACGCAGTCAAGAAGCTCCTTAGCGGAGGCGATCGGTATTGGCTCACGAGGCTTGTACTGCAGCGCGGCCTGGCGCTCGTTTACCTCCTGGCATTTATAGCCGTCGTACACCAGTTCAAGCCGCTCTTGGGAGAACATGGGCTGCTGCCGGTCCCACGATTTGTGAAAGAAGTAAGCTTCTTGGAGTCGCCGAGCATCTTCTTTTGGTTTCCGAAGGACTTTGCCTTTAGTTTGTTCGGCTGGACCGGCATCGCGCTCTCACTCTTTGCCCTCTCCGGATTCTCTGAGAAATTCGGCAACTTGGTTTCGGCTGTCACGTGGAGCTTGCTCTGGGTGATCTACCTCTCTTTTGTCAATGTCGGGCAGACATTCTACGGTTTCGGCTGGGAGACGTTACTCCTCGAGGCGGGATTTCTCGCGATTTTTCTCGGCTGCCGAGAAACGACGCCGCCCTTTCCGGTCATCCTACTATACCAGTGGCTTCTTTTCCGGCTGATGTTCGGCGCTGGCCTAATCAAACTGCGCGGAGACCCCTGCTGGCGCGACTTAACCTGCCTCAAGTACCATTACGAAACCCAGCCCATGCCGAATCCTTGGAGCTGGCATTTCCATTGGCTGCCGCAATCGATTCATAAGTTCGGCGTGCTCTTTAACCATTTTGCCGAACTGGTGGTTCCCTGGGCTTATTTCGCACCCATGCCCGCGAGCGCAGTCGCCGGGCTGATTACATTGTTTTTCCACGGCTGGCTCTTCGCCAGCGGCAACTTTGCTTTCCTTGGATTCTTGACGATGGTCTTAGCCCTTAGCACCATCGGCGATTCGTGGTTGAAGCACATCGTTCGCATACAGCCGCCGCTATTGGCACCACCGGGCCGAGTGCGCTCCTCCGTTATCATTGCGCTTGGGATCGCCGTCGCACTATTGAGCTTTTATCCCATCATAAACATGCTCTCGCCAAATCAGCAGATGAACGCCTCCTTCGAACCGCTCCACCTGGTCAATACTTATGGGGCCTTCGGCAGCATCACCCGGCCGCGCTATGAAGTTATCGTCGAAGGAACCGACGAAGCCGTCGTTACGGAAGGCACCCACTGGCGCGAGTATGAGTGTATCGGCAAACCTGGCGATGTGAGCCGCACGCCACCGCAGATCGCGCCCTATCATCTGCGGCTTGATTGGCTCATGTGGTTTGCCGCTTTCTCCTCACCGGGCGAACATCCCTGGTTCATCAGTTTCTTGGGAAAGCTCTTGGAAAACGATAAGGCCGTATTGGGACTTCTCCGCCATAATCCGTTTTCCGATCGGCCGCCGACATTTGTCCGCGCGCTGCTCTATGAATATCACTTCACCACTCCGGCGGAACGACGCAGAACCGGAGCCGCGTGGACGAGAAATCTGGTCGGGCTTTACTTCCCCCCGGTTTCGCTCCATAACGAGGAGTTTCGCAGGGCGTTAGAAGCAATAGCCGGAGCGCAATAAAATCGCGGCCCTGCCGCCACCATAAAAATGTGGGGCCGACCCTTGGGTCGGCCTCAGGCCGGGGCAAGCCCCGGCCCTACATTCGGGGTCGCGAGGCTGTTTTCGAAACAGCAGGCGGCAGAGCAGTTGGTAACCGGTTGCTGGGCTTGGTGGCTGTTGCGTGGCGCAGGCAGCATTCTTGCTGCGTTAATGCTGGTCGATATTGTAGCGCCGAATCTTGTAGAGCAGGGCTTTATAGCTGATTCCCAGGCGGCGTGCAGCTTCCTTTCGGTTCCACCGAGTACGTTCCAAGGTTCGAGCGATAGCCTCGCGCTCAGCTTCGTCCTTCAAGCCGCGCACCAGCGACTTCAAATCGTCAGGGTTCTGCTTTACGGCAACTTCGGTCGCTTGGCTGCTGGCAGACCCGGCTTCCCTCCCCTGGGTCTCCAGTTCGCTTAGGGCTAACTGCTCGTCCCCGAGAATCAAATAGCGCTTGACGAAGTTTTCCAGTTCCCGCAGGTTGCCAGGCCAGGAGTAGCTCCGACAGGCGTCCACCAGGATAGAAGATACGGGCAGCGGAGCGCGCGCGTATCGTGTAGCGAAAAGCGCCATGAAGTGACGTAGGAGCAGGGGAATCTCCTCGCGTCTTTCGCGCAGGGGGGGCACGTGGATGGTGAAGGCGTTCAGTCGGTAGTAAAGGTCTTCCCTCAGCTTCTTGGCGGCAATGGCTTGCTGGATGTCGATGTTAGTGGCGGCCAGAATTCGTACGTCGATGGTCACCATGGAACGGCTGCCTAGCCTGGAGAACTGCTGGTCCTGTAACACGTGCAGGAGCTTCGCCTGCAGAACAGGAGGCATCTCCCCGATTTCATCCAACAGGAAGGTTCCCTTATCACATTGCTCAAATTTCCCCGGCTTCGAACGCGTGGCCCCAGTAAACGCCCCCGGCTCGTAGCCGAACAGCTCACTCTCTAACAGATCGGTGGGGAGGGCAGCGCAGTTCACTTTCAAAAAGGTGCGGTCGGCCCGAGGCGACAACTTGTGAATCAAGTGGGCCACCACTTCTTTGCCTGCGCCGCTTTCCCCTACGATCAGTACCGGTACGTTGACGTTGGCCACCTGGCCCACTTGTTGGCGGATCTTGCGCATGGCCCGGCTGGCGGCCACAAAGTACAGATCGTCGCTGAGTTCTTCAACTTCGCCCGACTGGCCATCGGATGGGGCCAAGGTGGTCCGGTTGTGGAGGCAGTGATCGAGCACAGCGTCCAGCTCGGCCTTCTGAAAGGGCTTTGTCAGGTAGTCATGCGCTCCGAGTCGAATGGCCTGTGCGACCTTGCGGGTGTCGCTCACGCAAGAAAGCATAACCACCTTGAGACCCGACCGCGCCTGGCGAAGCTTTTCCAAGGTCTGGAGGCCGTCCAAGTCGGACATGAGAAGATCCAGGAGAACCACATCGGGAGCGGGTTCACGCTGCACGCACGCCAGGGCCTCGACGCCGCTGCTGGCGGTCGAGACGCAGTAGGAGTCGACTTCCAACAAGGTCTGCAAATAACGAAGCATACCGGGTTCGTCGTCCACAACCAAGATGTTCCCCGAGGTGTTCATTGCGATCAGGCTCTCCTGTCGTTCAGAAAGGCTTTAAGGGGAGCAGAAAAGAGAACGCGCTCCCCGAACCGCGATCACTCTCAACCCAGATTTTCCCAGAGTGCGCCAGGACTAGGCGGCGGGCGATCGCTAGTCCCAAACCCATACCTTCAGCCTCCTCGCTCTGCGAAGACCCCTTGACAAAATCATCGAATATTTCCTGGTGGTACTCCGGGGCGATACCCGGGCCCGTGTCTGAAATGGTGACTCGCACCGCATTGGCCACAGTGGCTGTCCGGCGGCGTCTTTCCACCGAGCTTTTCTTTTCCAGGCGGCTGCGGCGCTCCCAGACGTGAGGTTCGGCCGCTAGCCAAACCGTGCCTCCAGGCGGCGTGAACTTCAGTGAGTTCTCCAGTAGGTTCGACACTACGTGCTGCACCTTGTCAAAGTCAAAGGCAACTAGTGGTAGTTTTTTGCGGGCCGGGAAGTACAGGGCCACGCCCTTCTTCTGGTAAGGCGAAAGCCAGTAAGTATAAAGTTCATTAAGGCAGGCATTCAGGTCGCCGACCTCGAACTTCATGGTTAGATGATCCGTCTCGAGGGCGCTGTAACTCAGGAAGTCCTGGATGAACTGCTGCAGGCGAGCACAATTGATTCGGGATTCCTCCAAGATCTGCCTCTGGCGATCGTTGAGAGGCCCCGCCTTCTTAGTCAAGAGCAGCTCCACGTAGCCGGAGATAATGGCCAGAGGTGTGCTCAACTGGTGTGCCGCGGTCCACAAAGCCACCGTCCGGCGGCGGCTTCGCTCCTCCAGTTGCTGGAAGGCCGAAAGCAGCTCCCTGTAACCGGATGTAAGGTTGTCTGGCACCTCGGCTTTCGGGGGGGAGATCTCGCCTTCCTCGTGAGGGATGGCCAAGACCGCGACCTGATAAACCTGTTGACGCTCTTGGGACATGTATACGACCCTCCGGACCCGAGACTCGGGAACCTTGTTCCTTCCAACCCGCCCGGTCACCCAAGTTGCGGACTCAGCTCTTAAGACGACTCTGAATCCGAGCCTTAGCTAAGTTTTCGACCCTAAAGGGCAGTTCTCTTCCACTCCGGTGGCAAAACCTTGGGCTTTCAAGACATCTTCGAACACGGTTCCTCCTAGTTTTATCGGCATCAGTCTTGGGTAAGATGAATTGCTCGCATCAGTTCATAGCCCAATGAGTAACAGTTTGATTTGGAACCTTGCGTGCACCTGTGACCCCGTGGGTGTGCGCCAATGTCAAGCAGAGACTACATGGGGCGGGCAAAAACGTTGCGGGAGAGCACGGCAGGTACGAAGCCTGGGGTGAGCCCCCGGCGCAAACGTGGCACTAAGGAGCGGCGCCTGTCCCAACGCCTTCCTCTGGCCATCCCCATCTTCGTGCGGGGAGTCGACGAATACGGCAAGGAGTTCCTGGAGTTTACCACAACCCTGAATATCAGCGGCAGTGGCGTCCTTCTCGCGATGCGCAGATTTCTGCCTCGCGCTTCCAAAATCCTTTTGGAAATACCCGCAGCACCCCTGCCTAAGGTAGCCACGGCTCCGCAGTTCGTCAGGAATCTACCGGCTCACATTGTTCGCGTCACTTTCTCGGAACCTTCGTACGTTTGGGCGTTGCAATTAGCTCAGCCCTTGCAGTAGTCCGAAGTGCGCCTGTCCTCTCCCGTCCACGCCCTGGAGGTGGTACTCAAACTCTCAGTTTGCTTTCCGAGGCATGGCGTGCGTCAGACTCTAGCCTCGCTTATGCCTTGTGGACTGGAATCCGCGTTCAGGCCTCTACGCGAAGCTGGCAATGGCTTTGGCTTCATCGTCGTGAACGTCAAAGACGGTCAGCAGCTTGGTTATCTGCAGCAGGTCCTGCACCTTTTTCGTGAGATTCAGCAGTTTCAGGTGACCACCTTGGTTCGAGACGGCCGTGAAACCGCTGACGAGTTCACCGATCCCCGAGCTATCAATGTAAGTGACTTCGCCCAGGTTGAGCAGGATGTTCTTATGGCCCTTGGCCAACAGGTCGCGAATTAACTCGCGCAACTGGCTGCAGCCCTCTCCCAAGGTTATCCTGCCGCTGAGGTCAACCACATTGACGGAATCAACTTGGCGTGTTGTGGCCTTCATGCTCACGATCCGTTCCTCCTTCAATGGAATTGTCACTGGAATTAATTCGCTTCACCAGGATGACTTCTGTCCCAGATCCCGGCACGCTCTCAACGCGGAAGTCATCCATAAAAGACCTGATCAAAAAAATACCTCGTCCTGAGACTTTAAGCAGATTCTCGGAAGCCAGAGGGTCAGGCACGTT
>DATJKY010000054.1:0-4001 GCA_035490955.1 Terriglobia bacterium
ACACGACGTGGAGCGGGACTTCTGGATGAGCGCCCAGCAGGCCAAGGTATACGGTATGATCGATGAGATTATTTACAAGCACAAGTAGTCACCTTGGGTGTCAGGTGCTAGGGGTTAGGGCAAGACCTAACCGACATATGCGGGTTATGGCGGAGGCGAAATCTTGAAACACGTGGTTACGGACGAACCCTTGCGTTGCTCGTTCTGCCACAAGAGCCAAGATGCGGTGAGGAAGCTAATCTCCTCGCCGGATGAGCGGGCGCGCGCCTACATCTGTGATGAGTGCGTGGGGGTCTGCAACACTATTCTGGAAGACGATTCGAGTGAGCGCGCCGCAGGCTCGCAAACGAAATTGCCCCGCCCCTCCGAGGTGAAGGCATTCCTGGAGCAGTACGTTGTGGGCCAGGAAAACAGCAAGAAGAAGCTTGCCGTCGCAGTCTACAACCACTACAAACGCATCCTGCTCACTCGCCTGCGCGGGGATGTGGAACTGACAAAGTCCAACATCCTCTTGATCGGGCCGACCGGGACGGGCAAAACGCTTTTGGCCCAAACCCTGGCGCGCTTACTGGAGGTGCCCTTCGCCATCGTCGACGCAACCACCCTGACCGAAGCGGGATACGTGGGTGAGGATGTCGAGAACATTATTCTGAAGCTATTGCAGAACGCCAACGGCGACGTGCCCGCCACCCAGCAGGGAATCATCTATATCGACGAAATCGATAAGATCGCCCGCAAGGATGAGAATCCCTCGATCACGCGCGATGTTTCCGGCGAGGGCGTACAGCAGGCGCTGCTCAAGATTCTAGAAGGGACCGTCGCCAATGTTCCCCCGCAGGGTGGGCGCAAGCATCCCCACCAGGAGTTCACTCCCGTCGACACCACCAACATCCTGTTCGTCTGCGGCGGGGCGTTCGTGGGCCTGGAGCGCATCATCGAGCGGCGTGTCGGTCGCAAGTCGATGGGATTCCATACCGACGTCCAGGGCACTGTTGCTTCCCCCGGGCGAAGAAATATTGCTGTATTGGAGCAGGTTCAGCCGATAGACCTTATAAAGTATGGGATGATTCCGGAATTTGTCGGCCGCCTGCCGGTGGTAAGTGTGCTGAACGACCTCGACGAAGGGGCGTTAATTGAGATTCTGACCAAACCCAAAAACGCGTTAGTCCGACAGTACCAGCGGCTGTTTGAGTTTGAGAACGTCCGGCTCCGGTTTACGGACGAGGCGCTAAAGGCCGTTGCCCAGCAGGCGCTGGAACGAAAGGTAGGGGCTCGCGGCTTGCGGATGATCCTGGAAGACTTGATGCTCGACCTCATGTATCATCTGCCGAGCCAACGGAAGATCCGCGAGTTCGTGGTAACGGAGGAAATGGTGCGAAGCCACCGGATTAACTTCAGTTCCGTAGCTCTTGAGAAAGCCGGA
Organism: Terriglobia bacterium; assembly: GCA_035490955.1. Classification (GTDB taxonomy): domain Bacteria; phylum Acidobacteriota; class Terriglobia; order UBA7540; family UBA7540; genus DATJKY01. The sequence goes on from DATJKY010000054.1 coordinate 1,424, forward strand.
TGAAGAAGCAGGTTACAGGTTTCGGCGAACACGGAAGCGAACAGGAAACCGGGAGCCGCGCCCCAAACTCCGATCTGTAACCTATCGGAAAGGTTAGTTGATGAGTTCTTCCCTATTCTCAGGACGTGAAAAGAGCGACACTCGCACCCTCCCCATGATGCCAATTCGGGACGTCGTCATCTTTCCCTACATGATGACTCCGTTCGTAGTAGGCCGGGAGAGCTCGATCTCCGCCTTGGAAGACGCGCTGGCGGGCGACAAGAAGATCTTTCTGGCGACCCAGCACGACGCCTCAGTGGATGATCCCAAGCCCAACGAGATCTACCAGGTCGGAACCATCGCCAACATTGTCCAGAGTCTGAAGCTGCCGGACGGCAACATCAAGGTCCTGGTGGAAGGGGTAGAGCGCGGCAAAATCCTCAAGATTTCGGACGACGAGGGCTACTTCCGGGTCAGCGTGAAAACAGCGGCCTATCGCACGGTAACCACCCCCAGCCTGGAACAGCTCGTGCAAAAGATCGTTTCTCTCTTCGAGCAGTACGTCAAGCTTTCCCAGAGCTTGAACTACGAGACCATGATCGCCGCCGTGAAAGTGGACGAGATCGGCAAGTTTACAGACACGGTAGCGGCTAACCTCAACATCAGCATCGAGGAAAAGCAGGAACTGCTGGAGATATTTGACCCGGTGGACCGTCTTACTCGCTTGGCAGACATCCTCGACGTGGAAATCGAAAAGCTCAACGTCGACCGCAGCATCCAGGGACGTGTAAAGCGTCAGATGGAACGGGCGCAGCGTGAGTACTACTTGAACGAGAAGATCAAAGCCATCCAAAAGGAGCTGGGGCGGAACGAGAAGAGCGAAATCGACGAGTTGAAGAAGAAGATCGAGGGCTCCGGTATGACCAAGGATGCCCATGAGAAGGCCGTGGCGGAGCTGAAGCGGCTGGAGATGATGCCGCCCATGTCGGCGGAGTCGACGGTCTCGCGCAACTATCTCGATTGGCTGCTGGCGGTGCCCTGGAAGAAGAAGTCCAAGGAGATACGGGATATCCGGCGAGCTGAGAAGATCCTGGAAGAAGACCATTACGGCCTGGAAAAGATTAAGGAAAGGATTCTGGAGTTTCTCGCGGTCCGCCAACTCGTGAAGACCCCGAAAGGGTCGATCCTCTGTTTTGTGGGGCCCCCGGGTGTGGGCAAGACTTCGCTGGGTCGCTCCATTGCTCGCGCTACCGGACGCAAGTTCGTGCGCCTGTCGCTCGGTGGGGTACGTGACGAGGCGGAGGTCCGCGGTCACCGCCGCACTTACATTGGCGCGCTCCCCGGTCAGATCATCCAGATGATGAAGAAGGCTGGCACCGTGAACCCTGTCTTCCTGCTCGATGAGGTGGACAAGATGAGCATGGACTTCCGCGGTGACCCCTCGGCGGCGTTGCTCGAAGTGCTGGATCCCGAGCAGAACCACATGTTCATGGATCATTACCTGGACGTGGAATACGACCTCTCCAAGGTCTTCTTCATCACCACCGCGAACGTCATTCACACCATCCCCCAGCCGCTCCAGGACCGCATGGAGATCCTGCGGCTTTCCGGTTACACTGAACCGGAGAAGATGGAAATTGCCAAGCGCTTCCTCCTGACCAAACAACGCGAGTCTTGCGGGCTGAAAGCGGACAACTTGACCCTCACGGATGACGCTCTCGCCCAGATCATTCGCGGGTATACGCGCGAGGCCGGCGTCCGCAGCCTGGAGCGGGAGATCGCCAACATCGCCCGCAAGGTCGCGCGCAAGGTGGTCAAGGATGGCAAGACACTCCAGGTGACCGTGAAGAAGGAAGACGTGCAGGAGTACGTTGGGGTCATCAAGTTCCGCGACACAAAGTCCGAAGAGAGGAATGAGGTAGGGTTAGCCACGGGATTGGCCTGGACCGAAGTTGGAGGCCAGATCCTGCACATCGAAGCCACTGTTATGCAGGGTAAAGGCAAGCTGATGCTGACCGGCAAGCTGGGGGACGTCATGCAGGAGTCGGGCCAGGCAGCCATGAGCTACGTACGCTCGCGAGGAGCGCGACTGGGCCTGGTGCCGGACTTTTACCGTCGCCTCGATATTCACATCCATATCCCCGAGGGCGCCATACCCAAGGACGGCCCCTCTGCCGGGATCACCTTGGCGACGGCTGTGGTCAGCGCGCTCACCAAGATTCCGGTGCAGCGCAGCATCGCCATGACGGGAGAGATCACGCTGCGCGGCAAGGTGCTGCCTATCGGTGGCGTCAAGGAGAAAATCCTCGCCGCTCACCGCGCGGGGGCGGAAACCGTAATTCTGCCCCGCGACAACGAAAAAGACTTGTCCGAGATCCCGGCGAACATACAACAGGAAGTGGCGATTCGCTTCGTCGATGACATGGACGAAGTGCTGGACCTGGCCCTGGAGCGTAAGATCGATGGCCACGAAGCCTTGGCTCCCGAGACCCAAGCTCCACCGAGGCTGGAGACCCCTTCGCACGACGCCGACCGCGAACCCTTAGCCAACTAGGATGTAGAGCCTGGAAGCCACAGCGATTGAAACCTAATCCCCGGA
>DATJKY010000055.1:0-3199 GCA_035490955.1 Terriglobia bacterium
ATTGATGGAGGAAGTATGTGAGCGCGAGAACCTGAAGGAAGCATTGCGGCAGGTGAAGGCCAATCAGGGTAGTGCCGGCGTCGACGGTATGACGGTCGGCGGCATCACGGACTACCTCAAGCAGCACTGGCCAACTATCCGGGAACGACTGCTGAACGGGACCTATGAACCGAAACCGGTGAGGCGGGTGGAAATCCCCAAGCCGGACGGAGGGATAAGGAAGTTGGGTATCCCGACGGTCAGAGCAGACTGCACTTGTTCACAGTTCGCCTTTGGGACGGGCAGAGATCTCCCATCCCTTCCACCCGCTGCGGGGGCGGCGATTTGAAGTTCTCAAGAAAAGGCGCATCGCCGGCGTCGACACGCTCATTCTCGGCGAGCTGGAGCGTGGTACGCTCAGCATTTCACGCGAGTGGACCGACTGGGCTGATCCCACCCCGTATGACTCATTAACCCTGCCGCCGCACCGTCTCGCCGCCGACAGCCTTTTCGAACTCGTCGCCTTATTGGATGCCCTGGCTGCGTCCCGTCCCTGCTCCCCGGAAAAAGACACGAAAAAAAGCATTGACAAAGGAGATGCCTGATGGTACTGTCAGACCAGTTGTTAAAGTGGTCCGATGAAAATAGCGAAACAGACCACCGCCGCCTTGCGAAAGCGCCGCCAAGCGCTCCTGCGCCAATTGCCCCCGCTCAAAGCTGTCCTGCGCGGTTCTCTCATCGAGCGCTACAAACGCTGTGGCAAGCCTGGATGCAAATGCGCCCACGGCCCCGGTCATGGCCCCAAGTACTACCTGTCGGTGAGCTTTCCCGGTCAGCGTCCACAAATGGACTACGTCCCGCAAGAGTCGTATGCGCAGGCGAGCGAGTTCCTGGCCAATTACCACCACGCTCGCCAGGTCCTGGAGGAGATCTGCGAGATCAACCGCGAGCTCCTACGCCGTCGCGAGAAGCTTTGAAAGACCGCCATGAGCGAAGCGCTCTCAGCCCTCCGTGTGCCGATCGATCCGGGACAGGGCGGCGTGCTCCTCGCCAATATGCTCGCCAGTTGGCTCGACCAGGACCGGAGCTTGACGGCCAACGCGGAGGCCAGGGATGAATCCCAAGATTCAAGAGCAGCACCGCCGCAAGCCCGCCTACATTTACCTGCGCCAGTCGACGCCAGGCCAAGTTCTGCACCATCGGGAGAGCACGGAGCGCCAGTACGCCTTGCGCGAGAAGGCGCGGGAACTGGGCTGGAGCGAATCCCTGATTCGCACCCTCGACCAGGATTTGGGCAAGACGGGAACGGAGATGACGCGGCGGGAGGACTTCAAGATCTTAGTGGCCGATGTCTCGATGGGGCAAGTGGGGGCGGTGTTTGCCCTGGAAGTCTCGCGCCTGGCGCGCTCGAATCTCGACTGGCAGCGGCTGCTGGAGCTCTGCGCGCTCACCTCCACGCTGGTGATCGACGAGGATGGTTGCTACGACCCGGCGGATTTCAACGACGGCCTGCTCTTAGGATTGAAGGGGGTCATGGCATCGGCCGAGCTGCATTTTTTGCGCGCCCGCCTCCAGGGCGGCAAGCTCCACAAAGCCCAGAAAGGTGAGTTACGTTTCCCCCTTCCGGTCGGCTTTTGCTACGACGCGGAAAGCCGTATCATCCTGGATCCGGACGAAGAAGTGCGGGGCGCGGTGAGCCTGGTGTTTCGGCTGTTTCGCGAAACGGGCAGCGCCTTCGCGGTGATGCAACGCTTCGCCGCCAGCGCGCTGCGTTTTCCCAAGCGGTCCTAGGGGGGAGCATGGGACGGGAAGCTGATCTGGGGCCGCCTGACGCACGGCCGGGTGCTGGACCTGCTCAAGAACCCGTCCTATGCCGGCCGTTACGTCTTCGGCCGTTATCAGTACCGGCGGGAGATCAGCCCGGAAGGTAAGGTTCATCCCCGGAAGCACGCGGTGGCGATGCCCGACTGGCGCGTCAGCCTGCAAGACCACCACCCGGGGTATATCAGTTGGGAAGAGTTCCTTCACAATCAGGAGCGCTTGGAGAAGAATCGCACCAACGGTGAGGAGACGGTCTTGGCGGGCCCAGCGCGCGAAGGCTTGGCGTTGCTTCAGGGGTTGCTGCTGTGTGGGCATTGTGGCCGCCGGCTGACGGTACGCTACACGGGCAACGGCGGCATTTATCCCCGCTATCAATGCAGCTGGTTACGCCGGGAAAGTCTGGGGACGAGCAAGGAATGCCTGAACATCCGCTGCGATCTGCTCGATGCCGCCGTCTCGGAGGAGGTGCTGAAGGCCTTGCAGCCCGCCGAACTGGAGCTGGCTCTGGCGGCGCTGGCGGAGTTAGCGTTGCGCGATCAGGCCCTCGGGCGTCAGTGGCAGATGCGGATCGAGCGCGCCGAGTACGAAGCGGCGCTCGCCGAGCGGCGCTATCTGGAGGTCGATCCCTCGCAGCGCCTGGTCGCGAGCACGTTGGAGCGGCGCTGGAACGATGCCCTGCTGCAGTTAGAAGATCTCAAAAAGCAAGCCGCCGAATTTCGGCGGCAAGAAGCCCGCGTGGCCACACCCGAGCAGAAGGCGAAAGTCCTCGCGTTGGCCCAAGATTTACCGCGGGTGTGGCATGCTCCGACCACGCAGGCCAAGGACCGCAAGCGAATGTTGCGGCTGCTTCTCAAGGATATTACGGTCGAGAAACCCTCCTCTCCCAAGCAGCTCTTGGTTCACATCCGCTGGCAGGGCGGGGCCTCGACCAACCTCACGGTGCAACTCCCGCTCAGCATTGCCGATCGCGTGCGGTATCCTGCCGCCGCGGTCGACAGAGTCCAGGAGTTGGCACACGGCTTACCCGATGCGGAGATCGCGAACCGGCTCAATCGCGAAGGACATGCCAGCGCCAAAGGTAAACCGTATACCACACAGATTGTGCGGTGGATCCGTTGGCGGTACCAGATTCCTCCTGCGCAGCTCCGGAGGCCGGAGGAGCTGACCGTGCAACAAGTGGCCCAGCACTTTGGAGTCCGCACTACCGTAGTCTACTATTGGATCGAGCGTAGGCTGATCCAAGCTCGGCAGCTGAACCAACGAATGCCTTACTGGATTACGCTGAATGGGTCAGACGAACAGAAACTCCAAGATCGGCTGCGCAACTCGAGTAGAATCCAAAAAGGCAAAGTATCCCCAAACGCTACTGCTGAAGGTGCATTATGAAACGTCCGTCCCC
>DATJKY010000056.1:0-3684 GCA_035490955.1 Terriglobia bacterium
CCCCGGGCAGTCCACGTGCGCGTAGTGCCGGTTCTTGGTCTCGTACTCCACGTGGGCGATAGCGATGGTGATCCCCCGCGCCTTCTCTTCCGGCGCGTTGTCGATGCTGTCGAACGCGCGATACTTGACCTTGGGGTTCTCCTTCGCCAGCACTTTGGTAATCGCCGCTGTCAAGGTGGTCTTGCCGTGATCGATGTGCCCGATCGTCCCAATGTTCATGTGCGGCTTGGAACGATCAAACTTCTCTTTTGCCATGTGCAGCTACGTCTCCTCTCGGATAATCACAAGTACGAGTCTCGGACGTTGCTCAGTCCTCGAACGATCAATCTTGCTCGGCCTTACCTTCCACCGGCCGTCCGAGTCCAGGGTGAAAGCCGATTGGAGCTCGAGCGGCAGCTTGCGCTGGCAACACTTCAAAAGTCACCGTTGCAACGTAGTCCCATTTCAACAGCATTACCGGCTCGGCCTGCTTCTCAGACTGGCCCGCGCCCCGAGGAACGGCAATCCAGGCTCCGACGTCGTCGTAGGACGTCATTAGAGCCGTAAAGGAGCTTTGCTTTCCGAGCCTAACCTCCAGCGCCTGCTCCCCCTCCGACGATAGATAGAAGACAGCAGGTGTTCCAGACAGGGCCATGTGAGCTAGCGTTTCGTTGCGGCTTCGTCCTGCCTCAGAGACGACATCACGCGAAGTCGCAACCTTTCTCTCTGTTCCAGGGAACCGGAATCGAGCAGGTCATCTGCCAATTCTTGCGAGACGATTACATCTATATCCCTTTGTTGCGTCTCGACTCTCACGACCCAACCGAGCCGGTCCAGGTCCCTCTTAACCGCGATGACGCGCTGCCCTCCCCCTAGCCGGTCCAGTACCTCCTGGACTTCCTCCCCGAGACGCTGCGCTCGCTGATGCATCCTTCGCTGACCGTATGACCCGGCCAGCACATTGCGCGCGTACTGTTCTTCTGTGACACCAAACTTCTGTGCCACTTCCTTTTGCTCCTCACTTAACACTGGCAATTCCGAAATGGGAGCAGCCAAAGCCCGTCTCCACTCCTCCACCGATACCGAATGGCTCGGAACAACGATTTGGAAATGCAGCCGCTCCATTCGTCTATTTCTCCACCGGCCGACCCTGCACGCGCGCGATCACTTCTTCTTCGATATTGCCGGGCAACTGCTCGTACCGCAAAAAGTGCATCGTGTAGGACGCCCGCCCCTGGGTGCGCGAACGCAGGTCGGTGGCGTAGCCAAACATCTCCGCCAGGGGCACGGTAGATCGGATGATTTGCGTTGATCCTCGCTTCTCCAAGGCCTCGATATGACCCCGGCGTCCGCTGAGGTCGCCCAGCACGTCACCCATGAACTCTTCCGGGACCACAACCTCCACCTTCATCACCGGCTCGAGCAGGACCGGCTTGGCTTTATGTACGGCGTCCTTGAAGGCCATCGAACCGGCAATCTTGAAAGCGATCTCCGAAGAGTCCACTTCGTGATACGAACCATCCGTCAAGGCCGCCTTGACGCCGGTCATTTCGTAGCCTGCAAGCACGCCCGTTTCCATAGCCTCGCGGACACCGTCATAGACGGCGGGGATATACTCGCGCGGCACCACACCCCCCACAATCTCGTCCACAAACAGGAGGTTCAAATCCGGATCGAACTTGTTGCTGGATTTCTTCTTGGTAAGCTCGGCGATCTGGCTGCTCTCAGCATGATCAAGGGGATCGACGCGCAGGACAACGTGGCCGTATTGGCCGCGGCCGCCTGTCTGCCGGATATACCTGCCCTCCGCCTCCGCCGCCTTGCGGATGGTCTCGCGGTAGGCCACTTCCGGACGGCCCACGTTCGCACCCACATTGAACTCGCGCATCATCCGGTCCACGAGGATTTCCAGGTGCAACTCTCCCATTCCGGAAATCAACGTCTGGCCGGTGTCCGGATCCGTGTGGACCTTGAAGGTCGGATCCTCCTGGGTCAGCTTGGCCAGCGCCATTCCCATCTTTTCCTGGTCCGCCTTGGTCTTGGGCTCGATGGCTACCGAGATCACGGGCGCGGGAAAGTCCATAGCTTCAAAGACGATCGGGGCCGATTCGGCGCAAATCGTGTCGCCGGTGGAAACCGTCTTCAATCCCACGGCAGCAGCGATGTCGCCGGCATAGACCTCGCTGATCTCTTCTCGTTTGTTGGCATGCATTTTCAGAAGCCGGGAGATACGTTCGCGACGGTCGCGACGGGGGTTGTAGACGGTCTCGCCGCTTTTCAGCGAACCCGAATAAACCCGTAGGAAAGCAAGCTGCCCCACAAAGGGATCGGTCATGATCTTGAAAACCAACGCCGAGAAGGGCGCGTCGTCGTTGGCTTCGCGCTCGAGCTTCTCGTTCCCGTCGGGAGTCGTTCCCTCCACGGCGGCGATATCCACAGGGGACGGGAGATAATCGACCACCGCGTCGAGCAGCGGCTGAACGCCTTTATTCTTGAACGCCGCGCCGCACAGAACCGGGACGGTCTTCAGGGCAATGGTGCCGCGCCGCAGGGTTTCTCGCAACTCCTCGCCAGAGATGTTCTCGCCGTGAGCGTACTTACTGAGAATATGATCATCCACCTCGGCCAGCGCCTCAATCATCAGTTCGCGGTACTGCTTGGTCGCCTCAAGGTAATCGGAGGGTATGTCCTTTAGGTCATAGTCGGCACCGAGCGTTTCGTCCTTGTAGACCAGCGCGCGCTGCCCTATGACGTCGATGGTGCCTTCGTAGCGATCTTCCTTGCCAAGGGGAAACTGCACGACCACGGGATTGGCATGAACCTTAGAGCGCAGCTGGCGCACGCACTCATCAATGTCGGCGCCCGTCCGGTCCATCTTGTTCACAAAGACGATACGCGGGACGCGGTACTTGTCGGCCTGACGCCACACAGCCTCCGTCTGCGGCTCAACCCCTTCCACCGCTCCTAAAATGGCAATCGCTCCGTCGAGTACTCGGAGCGACCGTTCAACTTCCGCCGTAAAGTCCACATGGCCTGGCGTATCAATAATGTTGATGCGGATGTCATTCCAGAAGCAGGTGGTGGCAGCCGAAGTGATGGTGATGCCCCGCTCCTGCTCCTGTTCCATCCAGTCCATCGTGGCAGTACCCTCGTGCACCTCTCCCATCTTGTGCGTGATCCCCGTGTAATAGAGGATACGCTCTGTGGTCGTCGTCTTACCGGCATCGATGTGAGCCATGATGCCGATATTCCGTGTTGTCTCTAAAGCCACACTTCTTGGCATAAACGTTCTCGGGAAGCGCACCAGACGCGCCCGCCCTCTGCGGACCCAGATCCGCAACCTCAAGCCAGTTGACGGTTGAGTCCCTCGATTGGGGGACATAAGGCGGATCGCAGTTCGAGGTGGAACTGCCTCCCGCCCGGTTTAGGTTGATCCCGCCACGGCGGGACTACCAGCGGTAGTGAGCGAAAGCTTTGTTGGCTTCGGCCATGCGATGCGTGTCATCCCTCTTCTTGATGGCCCCACCTTTGTTGCCGGCAGCGTCGAGAAGCTCACTCGTCAATCTTTCAACCATAGACTTCTCGCCTCGCTGCCGCGCATAGCCGATGATCCAGCGGAGACTCAGAGACGTTTGGCGATTCCGATTGACTTCCACTGGCACCTGGTAGTTGGCGCCGCCCACGCGGCGACTCTTCACTTCCAGG
>DATJKY010000057.1:0-3619 GCA_035490955.1 Terriglobia bacterium
GGAGATAACATAAAGGACCTGACGACTTTTGCTCCCCGCATGCTACAGCAGTTGAGGACCATCCCCATCATTGCCGACGTGAACAGCGACCAGCAGGACCGAGGCTTGCAGGCAGATGTGGAGTATGATCGCGCGACCGCGGCCCGTTTCGGTATCTCGCCCCAACTGATTGACAACACACTTTACGACGCCTTTGGCCAGCGCCAGGTGTCGACCATGTACACCCCGCTGAATCAGTATCACGTGGTGATGGAGGTAGCGCCGGAGTTCTGGCAAGATCCGCAGTTCTTGCGCCAGACCTATGTGCGTTCGCCTGGCGGCGGACAGGTTCCTCTTAGTGCTTTTGCCCATTACGAGCCGGCCATCACGCCGCTGTCGATTGGCCACCAAGGCCTCTTCCCGGCAGTTACCATCTCCTTCAACCTGCAGCCGGGCGTGGCGCTGGGAGACGCTGTGGATGCTATTAATGCGGCGGCCGCCAAGGTTGGACTCCCACCGACGATCCATACCGGCTTCTCGGGGACGGCACAAGCCTACCAGGATTCGCTCGGCAGCCAGCCGCTGCTGATCGCGGCGGCACTGGTGACGGTTTATCTCGTGCTCGGCATCCTGTACGAGAGCTACATCCATCCGATTACCATTCTATCGACCCTGCCCTCGGCAGGGGTGGGCGCGCTGCTGGCGCTGCTGCTCACTCGCACCGAACTCACCGTCATCGCCATTATCGGCATCATTCTCCTGATCGGTATCGTGAAAAAGAACGCCATTCTGATGATTGATTTCGCTCTGGCCGCGGAGCGAACGGAAGGCAAGAATTCGCGCGACTCCATCTACGAGGCGTGCTTGTTGCGGTTCCGCCCCATCCTCATGACCACCATGGCGGCGATGCTTGGCGCTGTGCCGCTCGCGATTGGCACCGGCACGGGAACAGAACTTCGCCGGCCCCTGGGGATCGCGATCATCGGCGGGCTGATGGTGAGCCAGTTGCTGACGCTGTACACCACGCCGGTGGTGTACCTCTACTTTGACCGCCTCCAGCACTGGTGGCGTCACCGGCTGGGTGCGCGCCGCGGTGAAGTCGGGCCACTCGGCTCCGGAGCGTGGGTTGGGAAATAGGGGGGAGGAGGCAGTAGGCGGTCAGCAGTACGCAATCAGCGGTCGACAGTGAGCCAGGCCCTCCGTCGCTATAGCGCGAAGGAGCCTGATGTCGCCCCTGGCGGGGCTTGCCCAGTAGGCTAGCGCCGGTTCCCACGAGTCGAAAGGCACTCGCCGTGGGCCAGAAGGTGTCGCCAGCCGGGGCGGGCTAAAAGGCGGAGCACTGGGTTGGCTTAATCTTTGACGCGCGGCTGCCTACAGCTTACTGCCTACTGGCTACTGCTTTCATGAGGGACGAATGTGATGCACGCGGAGAAGAGTCAAACAGTCATGGGAAGGAGGGGTTCAACCTTTAACCTTCAGCCTTCGGCTGCTTGCTGCCGCCTGCTGCCGACTGCCTCTGCCTACTGCCTAGGGGAGTCAGTAAGACGGCTAGCCCCGGACAACGGGGTGCTCGATCCGGTCCAGGCGCGTGTCCAGGTTGTCGAACCGCTGCTCCATTTCGGCGCGCAGGCCGGCGATCTCGGCTTTAAGCTCGGCGCGCAAGCCGGCGATCTCGGCTTTGAGCTCCGTGCGCAAGCCGGCGATCTCGGCTTTGAGCTCGGCGCGCAGCCCAGCGAACCGCTCTTCCATGCTCTTGAACCGTTCATCGACAGTACTGAAGCGCGCGTTGATTTCGTTGCGCAGTCCTTCGATAACCTTGTCGATGTAATGGGTCTGGTAGAGCAGCGCACCTACGATAATGGCACCGAGGCTCAGGACTTGCGCCCAGCTCTGAAGGGTTGGACTCATGCCCTAATTGTACACGAAAGGGGAAGAAATGCCAGCGCTGTACAGGGTAAAAGGATAAGCGATAAAGGATGAAAGTGAAGCGTCAACCTTAATCTTTGACCCTGCGGCTTCCTACTGCCTACTGACTACTGTTCTATGAAGAGGCGAATGTGATGCACCCGGAGAAAAGCCAAAAAGTCAAACGTCGAACGTCGAAGGGCTTAACCTTTAACCTTCAACCTTTATCCTTCAGCCTTCGGCTGCCGTCCGCCTACTGCCTAGTGCTTACTGCTTGCTGCCTAGTGCTGTTCTCGAGCGCCTGCATGGTGGGTCCCAACTATCATCGGCCTACCGCACCGGTCCCTCCCGCGTACAAGGAGGCGCCGCCACCGGGCTCCTCCGCCGCGGACCAGTGGAAGCCGGCCCAGCCCAACGACAGCGCCGCCCGCGGAAAATGGTGGGAGATCTATAACGACCCCCGGCTCAACGCGCTCGAGGAGCAAGTGAACATTTCCAACCAGAATGTCCTGGCGGCGGAGGCGCAGTTCCGCGAGGCGAGGGACGCCGTGCGAATCGCGCGCTCGAACCTTTTTCCAACCATCACCACCAATCCGTCTTACACCAACTCACGCACGTCGGCTACCCTGTTTAACGTCAGAGCGGGTAATCTTTCCTCCGGAACGCGCAGTGTCTACGACTTACCCGTAACGGTGACTTATCTGGCCGACATCTGGGGGAGCATCCGGCGCAACGTAGGGGCAAGTGCGGATACCGCGCAAGCCAGCTTCGCGCAGTTGCAGAACGCCCGCTTGTCCTTCCAGGCGGAACTGGCGCAAGACTACTTTGGCCTGCATGGAACGGATGGCCAAGAAGAATTGCTGCAACGTACAGTGAAGTCCTACCAGGAGTATCTGCAACTGACGAAGGACCGGATGGCCAGTGGCGTCGCCTCAGGCGGCGACGTGGCGCAGGCTGAGACGCAGCTGTATACCACACAGGCCCAGTTGGTCGACCTCGGCGTGGCGCGCGCCCAGTTCGAACACGCCATCGCGGTTTTGGTTGGCAAGCCGCCCTCGGAGTTCTCGTTACCCTCGGAGGCGATCAAGTCGCCGCCGCCGCCCATTCCGGTTGGGATTCCCTCCACGCTGCTGGAACGCCGACCCGATATCGCCACCGCCGAGCGCCAGATGGCCGCCCAGAACGAGCAGATCGGTATTGCGAAAGCTGCTTACTATCCGTCGCTGACCCTCAGCGCTACAGGAGGGTTTCAGACCGGGCAATTCACGAAGTGGCTTAACGCGGCGAGTGGCTTCTGGTCCCTTGGACCGCAGTTTGCGCAGATCCTGTTCGACGCGGGTCGGCGCCGCGCCCAGATTCAACAAGCCCAAGCCGGATACGACGCCACCGTGGACAACTACCGGCAGACGGTTCTAGCCGCTTTTCAGCAAGTCGACGACAACCTTGCGGCTCTGCGCATTCTGGCCAACGAATCGGAGGCCCAAAACGAGGCAGTAAAAGCCGCGCAGCAGTTTCTGGATATATCCACGTATCAGTACAAAGCCGGGACCGTTAACTATCTGCAGGTGCTCATCGCCCAGACGACCGCCCTGCAAGACCAAGTTACAGCGGTGAATATTCTTACCCGGCGTATGAACGCCAGCGTGCTCCTGATCGAAGCCCTGGGGGGCGGGTGGAATGCTTCCACGCTGCCCTCGCCACAGGAGCTGGTGCACGGCAAGTAGCCAAGGCGCGC
>DATJKY010000058.1:0-2657 GCA_035490955.1 Terriglobia bacterium
TCGTCGATCTCTTGCGGCTCGAGTTCCTCGTTCGGCTTCTCCGTTGCCGCCTCGAGCCAGGCGATCTCTTCGTTTTCCGTATCCTCGCCACTGCGAGTCGCGTAGAGTACCTCAAGTCGTTTACGCGCCTCAGCGATCTCCGCTTCGCTCTTCGTCTCCAGGGCCCGGGCAATGGTGACGTGCTTGGCTCTCCCGGTACACTTCTCGATCGCGGTAACGTGCAAGATGCCGTCCAAGTCGAGGCTCATCCGGCATAGGACCTCGCTGAGCTCGCGAACCGGCTTCAATTCCGTGACTTTAAAGTCGCCGATTAGAATATTCCTGAGTGCATCCTCGTCCTCGCCTTCGTAGATGCAGATCTCGACTGTCTCCTGATACGGAGTGGTCGTATAGAAACGCTCGGTCCGGGTCAACGGCAGTGGATTATTGCGCCGGATGATCGGCTTGTAGCAGTAGGGATAAGGAACTCCGCCACGTTCTCCGAGAAAGGAAATCCCGAATGAGTACGGGGAGACGTCTACCAAAACACGCTCCACCTCATGGCCCGCCAGCCGGGACGCTAGCACCCCCGCGCCCAAAGCAACGCACAGGTCCGGATGGATCTCTTCCCGCGGCACGAGACCGGTCCGCTCCTCAAGCAGGCGAGAAACCATTGGTGTGCGCGTGGAGCCACCCACGAGCAGGATTGCGTCCAAATCCCCGGGAGTTTTCCCGGAATCTGCCAAAGCCCTGGAGATACTTTCTAGGGTCCTCTCCAGCAGTGGGCGGATCATCGCTTCGTATTCTTCTCGCGTCACCTCTAGTTCCAGGTGCAACGGTTTACCGTTTTCGGATACGAGCGCTTCCTCGCGAATCGTAACCTCGGGCTCGAAGCTCAATCGCTTCTTGGCCTCTTCGGCTGCCCACCAGAGGCGCGCACGCGCCACCGGGTGTCTCTGCCGCAAGTCGATGCCGTGCTCGCTCTGAAAAGCCGCGAACAGATGTTCCGCCAGCAGGTCATTGAAGTCGTCACCGCCCAGCTGGTTGTTACCATGGCTGGCCAGCACCTCGGTGATGTCCCCTTCCAAAGTGACAATGGAAACATCGAATGTCCCACCGCCAAGGTCGTAAACCATAGCGGTATGCCTCGTGGTTTCGCCGTATGCCAAGCTTGCCGCCGTTGGCTCGTTCAGAATACGAACTGCCTCTAGGCCCGCCAGCTGCGCCGCCTGCCGGGTTGCCTGGCGTTGCGCGTCCGAAAAGTAGGCGGGGACGGTGATGACAGCTTTGTGGATAGGTTGCTGGACGCTGCAAGAGGCCCACGCCGCAAGTTCCCTGAGAAGCAAGGCCGAAATCTCGGGAGGAGTGAACTGGCGATCCCCTAGCATTACGGTCTCCTTACTTCCCATCTTGCGCTTGATGCTGCGCACAGTACGTTCCGGATACAGCGCCAATTGGTTTCGCGCCGGCTCGCCCACCAAGAGCTCTCCCGAAGGCGACAGCCCCACGACTGAAGGCAACATGTTGTTCTTGCCGAAACTAAGAACTTGCACATGACCGTCTACAAAGGTTGCCACCTCAGAATTCGTGGTGCCCAGATCAATGCCTACGATCAGATCGCTCATCTTAGATCTCCTGCTCCTTCTGCGCTCGTTCCCGTGGGGCGGCGGGCTACTTTGACTTGAGCTGAACGATAAACTTCCCCTTCCCACTCGTAACCGCTGCGGTAAACGCCAACTACCGTCCCCTCAGGCACCAAGTCGGTCTCTTCCAGTTCCATCGCGGTCATCCGGCGAGGATCGAAAACATGACCCTCACAAGGAATTGGACTGAGATGGTAATCCTGTAATGCCTGATCGAGGCGGTCCAGGGTGAGGGCATAGCCTTTCTCCAGTGCCGCTAGAGTGTCTTGCGTCTGACGCATGTGCCTTCTCCCCACGCCAAACCAGCGGGCCAATAAAGACTGACCGGAAGTCACGACGAGTTGCGCCTCAGCTTCGTGCACTGACCTGATACCGCGATCGAGACGGTCACGTAAGTCGAGCAGAAGATCAACCTGCTTTTTCTGGTTCCGCGGCTCGGTCTCCGGCAGCGCGGCAGGATGTTCATCGGTCACCGCCTGTGGCGCGGAGCGATTACTCGGCGTCACTCCGCCGGAGATCTCTGTCGCTTGTGACAGCGTATCGTTCAACTGCCTGAAGGTTCTGCTTTGCAATTTGACCTCTTGGGTCAGCGCTGTCATTGCAGACCACAAAGAATACAGATCACAGTGGCCCTCAATTGGCGGGAGAGGATCCCCACGTTCGAGCACAGCAAACAAATCTGCAGCCACGCCCTGAAGCGGTTCTTCGCCCACGAGGGCGCTGTCCAGCCATGCCTCGAACCTACGCAAAATTCTTTCGCGGGTCTGTGGAAGCCTCCCGGAAGAGGCGACAGGATTCATTTCCATTTGGGCTTATTTTTCCTTCAACACGGCGAGCCAAGGCTCCGGTCCAACGAACTTCCTCTCGGTGAGACCACCCTCAAGAAGCGATTCCACCGGCGCCTGCGGATCGATTGAGAACAGGAAGTGCCGGATGCGCTGCCTCCGATCCCGCAGCAGTTCATACGCGTCCCGCACCAGCTCAAACTCAGCCGGGTTGCGATCCGGCGGGAACTCTTTAACCTTGCGCAAATAG
>DATJKY010000059.1:0-7800 GCA_035490955.1 Terriglobia bacterium
TCCTCCTGAACTCTTGTTGGCTGGAACAGGCCTCGAGAGCACCCGCGAAACCATTCGCCTGAGTCGCGAGGCGATCGCTCGCGGCGCCGATGCGCTGCTGGTCCTGCCGCCCCACTATTACAAGCCCAAGATGGACCGAACGGCACTCATTGCTCACTTCGAGGGGCTGGCGGGCAAGGTCAAGCGCCCCGTCGTCCTGTACTCGATTCCCCAATTCACCGGGATCAATATGGAAGTGGAAACCATTGCCACACTTTCGCGCCACCCCAATATTGTGGGGATCAAGGAGAGTTCTGGTAATTTGCCGTTTGTTAAGACGATCTTGCGCAAGGTCTCGCCGGGCTTCCGTGTTTTGGTCGGCTCGGTGACGATTCTTCTCGACGCGTTGCGTGCCGGGGCCGCTGGCGCCGTGCTCGGCCAGGCGTGTTTTGCTCCTGCAATGTGTGTAGGTGTCTATGAGGCCTTCTGCCGTGGGCAGGCGAAGACAGCGCGCGAATTACAACAGCGCCTTCTTCTTTTGGCTCAGAAGATATCCTTGCCCTTCGGGGTGTCCGGCATCAAGGCGGCGCTCGACCTTTCGGGCTACCACGGCGGCATTCCGCGTTCACCTTTGCTTCCCCTTAGCGCCCAGTCTCACCGGGTCGTGTCGGCGGCGCTCCAGGAAGCGCGTGCCGGCTTGGAGATCTAACCGACAGCAGAGGAAATGCATCTATTTAGGCTCGTCCGGCAGGGCGGCAGAAGCATCTGCTCCTTGAAAGGGGAAGAGGGAAAATGGCGAAATGGGAAAATGGTTTCAGGGTTTCCCGTTTTCCCTTTTACCCTCTTCCCAGTTTCGCCTTTGAAGAGATTGCAAATTCATGGAGGATACGAGCCTTTCATACTCCCGAGTGCCGAAGTCGAGCGCCCTTTACCTCGACTATCTCTATCACTTCGACCGGGTGGCCCCGTTTTTCAGCGGGTCGCCCTTTGATATCTCCAGTTACAGGGCGGTTGCTGATAGCTTGCAGGGTGTCGACGGCGCCCGTGGGGAAGTGTCAGAAATCCTGAGGAAGCAAAACCAAGCCTTCGAGTCGGGCGAGGCAACGTTTGAAAGCATCCAGCGTCTGGCGAAGCCGGGTACGCTCGCGGTAGTCACCGGCCAGCAAGTTGGGCTGCTCTCGGGACCTGCCTTCACCCTCTATAAGGCGCTAACCGCCGTGCGTCTGGCGCATTGGCTCTCCCAGCAGGGACTTCCTACCGTTCCTGTGTTCTGGCTGGCAACCGAAGATCATGACCTGGAAGAAGTGGCCCAGGTCGCCATCCTGGATGAAGAGTACAACTTGGTTGCGCTTAGGGACCCTGGCGAACGACCTGCACCGTACTCGTCGGTAGGCTCCGTTCGCCTCTCGCACCAGATTCACCCCACCCTGGATCGGCTGGAGGCTTTGCTGCCCCAAGCGGAGTCACGTGAGCGTTTGCTGGGGGACCTACGAGCGGCCTACGTTCCCGGTGCGACGTGGGGGCAAGCTTTTGGGCGGCTGATGGCGCGCCTTTTCGGACGTTGGGGTGTGGTGCTGCTCGACCCGCTGGACGAGGGCATTCACCGGCTCACGGCGCACGTTTACCGCCAGGCCTTGTCCGAATTGCCGGGTATCCACGAAAGCCTTCAGCAGCGTTCCCGCGACTTGGTTCGCACCGGATACCACGCGCAGGTCCATGTTGCCGACGACTCGACTCTGGTGTTCTGGGCCCGGGACGGAAACAGACGCCCGCTGCATCGGCGTGACGGCGGGTTTGTGCTCGATGAAAGGGAGGCGGTTTCGTTCGAGCAGCTTCGACTTGGTCTAGACAACCAGCCATTGACCTTCTCAGCGAGCGCCCTGCTCCGCCCCATCGTGCAGGACGTCCTCTTGCCGACTGTCGCATACGTCGCTGGCCCTTCGGAGCTTGCTTACCACGGACAAACTCAGGTACTGTATCCCTTCTTCGGACGCCGTCAACCGGTGATCTTTCCCCGCGCCGGGTTCACGCTGGTCGACCACAGGATCTGGCGGCTGCTGGGAAAATACCGGCTGGCCGTGGAGGATGTGTGGCAGGGCGAGGAGCACCTTCGACGGAAGATCGCGGCGGTGGGGTTTGCTGAAGGATGGTCGGAGCGGCTCGGCCAGAGCGAGGCCGATCTTATGGCGTTGCTGGAGCGCTTGCGCAGTGACATCCAGACTCTGGATCCCACGCTGCTTGACACTCTCAAGCGCGCCGAGGAGAAGATGAAGTACCAGATGGAGCGACTGCGTGGTAAGATCAGCCATGCTGCCCTCCAGCGCTCTGGAGTCCTCCTCCGCCACGCGCAGTCGTTGATGCGATTCCTCATGCCCAACCGGGAGCTTCAGGAACGAGAGGTGAGTGGCGTTTACTTCCTGGCTCACGCAGGCTACCACCTGCTGGATCGATTCCTTGAACAGATCCGCGTCGACTCTTCCGATCACCAAATACTGGCTTACTAGCGCTGTTCGTGGTAGGTCGACTTATTGTTGGAATGAGGATACTCAGACTGATCGCAGTTTTATCGTGGCATGTTAGCAGGTCGATGAAAGAGTGTTATGACGCGCTCCGAAACGGCAGGGCTTCACCCCCGCCGCAAAGCGCGCCCCAAACATTTTCAACAGTCTCTGTTAGGCGTCGGCGTGGCGGGGCTAGAATCCGCCCTTCCGAGGCCCTGAGTAGGTTCTTCAGAGCGCGGTAGATTAGATTAGAGCCGCTCGACTCCTTTCTTCCAACTGCTCGATGTCGCCCCTTCTGACCGCGGGCAGACCGCCAGGAGCCGGCAGGGAGGACGTCATGAGCCCTACTTCTGAGCAGCGTGACGCGATGCTCGAAAGGATCCGATGTAGTCTGCGTAATGCCGAGGCGCGCGCCCAACACCTGAGACGCAGGAGTTCGCAGTTTATCGTGGTAAATCTGGTTTGCGGCGCGCTCGGTACCGTTGTTGCCGGGCTGGCCGCGGCTGTGGGGCCGGTTGCAGGCACCGGTCCACACGGCTGGAAGCTGACCTGCGCCGCTGTCGCCGTGCTTACCGCCAGCGCCACCTTTTGCTCCGGCTTGAACCAGCAGCTTGGTGTACCCGACCGCCTCGCCAAGGCCACCATCTGTTTGGCCCGGCTGCGCGCCCTGGAAATGGAAATCACAGTAACGAATCACGATCTGGCGGACGTCACGCGGCAATACGAGGATCTGGTCGCCAGCCATCAGGAGTTCATGTTCTGACGACCGGCACAAAAAGGGAAGGGCAAAGGAAATAGAACCGCCACAGTAGAGCAACATGACTACAGCAACTTCCCCCACTCGATACGCACTTCTGATCCCTGCGTTGAACGAAGCCGAGTCCATCGGTCGGGTGGTGGCACAGGTTCCCAAGGGGCTCTTCTTTCAAGTCATCGTCGTCGACAACGGCAGCGACGACGGCACAGCGGAAGTGGCTCGGGCGGCGGGCGCCTGGGTGGTGCGTGAACCTCGACGTGGCTATGGCCAAGCGTGTCTGGCAGGGCTCGATCAGCTTCACCCCGGGATTGCCGCCGTGGCCTTCATGGATGCCGACCTCTCTGACGACCCCGACGATCTCGCCCGAATTGTCCAGTTCTTTGACGAAGGGCGGTGGGACATGGTTCTTGGCTCCCGGGTGCTTGGCAACCCGCAACCTGGTTCGCTCACACCTTTGCAACGCTTTGGCAATAGGCTGTCCACCCTCTTGATCCGCTGGCTGTGGCACATGCCGTTCACTGACCTTGGGCCGATGAGGATGGTAAGCCGCCGCGCGCTCGATACTCTGGGTCTCGAAGACCGGGATTTCGGCTGGAATGTCGAGATGCAGGCTAAGGCCGCGCTCCTCCGCCTGAGAGTGCGCGAAATCCCTGTCAGCTACCGGCGACGCGCTTCGGGCCGGTCCAAGATATCGGGCACGCTGGTCTGTAGCATCCGCGCCGGCCTCAAGATAATATGGACAATTTACCATTGTTGGCGTATAAGGCTAAACGTGAAGGAGGTGGTTCCCACCTCCGGTGCACACAAGGTATGACGCAATTGGACGGAGGATAGCACCCAGAGGTATCGTCCGTTCTGCGATTAAAGCAGCTCGCTAGCTTAGGCTAGCTAGCCTGCCGATGTAGTATCTCCACAGAGGCTCTCCGTCAGGTGCGCAGCATGTCCGTCTTCGGGAGGATTCGCGACCACTCCCTCTTCAAGGGCGACAAGAAACCTGCGGCTGCCTGCACCGCTCAGCCCGCCCGAGAAGGGAGCGCTCTGCTCGGGGCGCTGTTCTCACTCATCGGCCTATTTTGCTGTGGACGCCTGCCGGCCCAGGAGTCTGCGCCACCGCGGGATGCGGCGGCCCAAACTTTGCAGCCGTCCCCCGACCGTAACCAGTTCTGGACCCCGCGCAGCCGCTTCAATTTTGGGCTCCAGGTCGCCTACGCGATGGAGAATAATGATCGCTTCCGGAACTCGCACATCAACTTGCTTTACGCCCAACCGCAACTCGGGATCGCCGTCACTGATTTCCATGCCCGCCGCCTTCCGTTGAGCCGATTTGAAATCATCAACGAAGGAGTGCTGGGCAACTCGATCCACCCGGGAGGAAGATTGACCGGCTACGTCCTGCTATTCCGCTTCGATGGGAAGCCTTGGGGGCGGACAGTACCTTTTTTCGATATGGGCGCTGGGGTCCTTAATACGACCCTCAACCTTAAAGCTCCCGAACTTAGCGGCTCCACTCAGTTCAATCCCCAGGCCGGGCTCGGGATCCAGTACTTCTTCAAGCCGCATTGGGCCTTTGTTTTGGAATACCGCTATCTTCACATGTCCAACAACAACATCCAGGAGCCGAACCTCGGTTTTAACGCCAGCATGTTCAGCCTCGGCTTTCGTTGGCTGCCTCGACCCCGATCTGCTGCCTCGCGGGGCCCACGCCATTCCCACAATCTCGTCCATCGCGTGACAGGCGCTAGTTAGCCAGGGCTCATCAGTGGTGGGTTAGCAGTTCCTCAGCGTACAACGCGCCGTCCGGCGTCTCTTCATGCTTGAAAAAGACAAACACATCCCTGTGTTGTCCGAGTTGCTTCTGCACCGCGGTCCAGATGGCCTTTCGCTCTCCTTCGGGATACTCTGGCTTGCGGAGCCTGAAGTAGACATAGTTCGCCGTAGCCACCTCCGGGATTTCCAGCTTTTCGGATTCTGCCCAGCAGAGGGCCACGTTGTACTTCTCCAGCAACTTGTAAACCGGATCGACCAGCCAGGATTCGTGGCGGAATTCGAACGCATAGCGAAGGTCGCTGGGAAGGCCGGCCAGAAACGCAGCCAGAAGATCCTGGTCACAACGGAAGTAGGGTGGGAGTTGGAACAAGATGGGACCAAGCCGGTGGGTGGCGCGGAGCGGGTCGATGGCCCGGAGGAAGATCTCGGTGAATTCCTTCGCGTCCTTTAGACGCAGGATGTGAGTGATGCGTTGGTGGACCTTGGGCGCGAACAGGAAACCTTCCGGCGTAGCCTGGATCCACTTTTCCAGCGTGCTTTCCGCAGGTAGGCGGCGGAAGGTGTAGTTGATCTCCACGCTATTGAGCCGGCTCGCGTAGTACTGCAGGAACTTCGCAGACGAGACGTCTTTGGGATAGAAGCGCGGCTTCCAACTGGGATACGCGAATCCTGATGTTCCAGCGTATAGGGCCATGCTAGAGGTCACAGAGTACAGAAGACTACGGCTGAGGGCAAGCAAAAGGTCGGCAATAAACGAGAATAGCGCCGGATAGCACTGGCGCCGTTGAGGCTGGAGGGTCGTCGCGGCAGAGCTCATGTCCGGCATCCTGGACCTGAAACCTTTGCGAATCTTGTGCATCTAAAATCCAAAGGGGCTTCTAGGTAGCGGCACCAGCGGAATGACGTAGCTGTGGTTCGGATGAAGACCCTGGGAGAGTGAGGTGTATAATGCCTCAGTCTCAGTCGTTTCCCCTTCTTCGTGAGCAAGAGGGCATGATATACTATTTGTTTTATAGATTCTCAGATTCAGGTGCACGAGGTAACCCAGGGAAGGAGATTTCACAAGAACATCATTCAGGCTCCAAGCATCGACAAATCCCATTTCACTGAGGAGGCTGTATGACAGGACAGGAACAAATACAGGAAGCTGGCAGACCTATTCCCCCGTTCCGGCTGGACGTGCCCCTACATAATCTGCTTGCCAAGGCCCCGCCATCGTCGCCATCCCCTCCCTTGCGCGCAGCTGGGACCGAGACCCTGCCCGAACCGATCTTTCCCCAACTCCCGGAACTCCTCACTGATGCAGACTTGCCCCAGGACGCCCACGGCTCTCCCACCGACCCCTACAAGCGCAGTTGGACAGCGCCGCTGGTCTATCGCTGCATGCGAGGATGGCTGTTTCCCTACATCAAGTCGCGGCTGTTGCCTGGGGACTTTCACCCGATCATCGCGTACCTGTTTACCGAATGGAAATGTAATCTCGACTGCCATTACTGCTGGGCCTTCGACAACAGTGTTAAGGGCATGAGCGAAGACACGGCCAAGCGCTCTATCGACTGGCTGCACTCAACCACCTGCCGCGTGCTGGCGCTGATGGGAGGCGAACCGCTGTTGCGGCCTCAGTTCGTGCATAAGGTCGTCAACTACGCAGCCAAGAAAGGGTTCTGGGTCTACGTGCCCACCAACGCCCGGCTACTGCGCCTCGAGGTGATCGATCGGCTGGCCGATGCCGGCATGGCCATCTGCAACTTCGCCGTGGACGTGGTAGGCGAGAAACCCGGCCTTCCTAAGGCGCTCGACCCGGTACGCAAATACTTTGAGTACCTGGTAAGGAAACAATATCGCTACGGCTACTCAGTGTTCTTCAACATCAACATCTGCCGGACCAACCTGGAGGACGTGCAGCAGCTTACCGAAATCGCCCACAGTTATGGCATCGCGACCGATTATCACATCAACGAATCGCCAATGCTCGAGCAACCGCACTTTCAGCATATGGACAATAACAGTACTTTCATCACGCGTGAGGACTGGCCACGGGTTGATGCTCTGATCGACTGGATCATCGAGAAGAACAAGTCCGGCTACAAGATGGTGAACTCAGTCAAGCGCTTGCAAGACATGAAGCAGTTCATGCGGGGCAAGGTCGAGCCCTGGAACTGCCGCGCCGGCCAGAACAACGTTATCATCAGGGTTGATGGTACGCTGGCCCCTTGCTTCCCCATGTATTCCGCCACTTATGATTGGGGAACGATCGGAAACCACAAATTCGAGGTCAAGCAGCTCGACGAGATGAAAGAGTCCTGCCAGACGCACTGCTTCTCGACCTTGAATCACAACCTGGCTTATTGTTACGACAGCGCGAGGGCCATTAAGTGGGTCTTGCGGCAGGCGGCTCGGGGCTTTCAGGGAGTGACGGGAAGCTTCGAGGAGGCCTAAATTTATTTGGCTGGCGCCGTCGCTCCGCGAGCAAGACGTAGGGCAGCGTGTGCTTCCTGCCGGATACCTCAGTTAACTAGGCCGGGCACGGAGAAAGGCTATCGCTGTATAAACTTATTGCTATCAGCCACCAATCCGGCCGACCCAGCCATTGGCGCTGAGTGACTTCCGAAACACAGGCGCGTGATCGCTGCAGCCGTCAAGGCCGCAGAAAGCCACGGCCAGACGTCGCGGCACACGTGAGGACTACACTTTGAGGCCCTTCGGGGCCATAGGCAGCGACCTCAAGCGCACGCCTGTGGCATCGAAGATGGCGTTGCCCACGGCTGGGGCAAGTCCCACGATGGGCGTCTCTCC
>DATJKY010000060.1:0-3488 GCA_035490955.1 Terriglobia bacterium
CCCAGCAGCGTCCCCATACCGTCGGCAATGGGATACAGGTTCCGAGCCGGCGCCTTCAGGAACTGTGCGCAACCGCCTGCTTCGTGCAACCCCAGCACCCGCTTGCGGCGACAGATGTATTCCTGATCCGAGGAACAGTACGAGCAGCGGTTGCAACCGATGATCGGGTAGACGGCTACGAGTTGGCCAGGCTTGACCGCCTCACCACGTTCCACAAGCTCGACGACGCCGGCCATCTCGTGCCCCAGCACCAAGGGCGGAACTCGCCCCCGGCTGTGCCCCAGCCAGCCGTGGACGTCTGACCCGCAGAGGCTCACGGCGCCGACGCGCACCAGGGCGTCCCCCGGAGCCAACCGCGGGTCAGGCCAGTCAAGATACTCGACCTTGCGTGGCTGGGTGTAAACGAGAGCCTTCATCGCTCTTCCTCTTCGGTTGAATCAGAAGCTCATGCCTTCTCCCCCAGCAACTCGGCCCGAACATTCTTCAGGACATACGCGGCGCGCTCTACGCCCACCTCTCCAGGCAGGATGGGGTCTTCGTTTTCGATGCTGAGTATGCCCTGATAGCCGACATCCATGTACGCCTTCACTACGTCCTTCCAGAGTTGCGCTCCGTGTCCGTAACCGACGGCGCGGAAAATCACCGAGCCTGGGTTCTTTTGCGTCGGCTCCGCCTGAAAATTGAGCACCCCGGTGACGGCGGCCTCGTCCTTGAAGATCACCGTGTCCTTCATGTGGGCGTGATAGATACAGCCCTGCTTGCCCAGGTAATGGATCACGTCCACGGGATCGCATCCCTGCCAGAACAGATGGCTAAGATCGCAGTTGGCCCCGACCTCTTCGCCGGCAGCCTCGCGCAGCTTGATGAGCGTCGCGGGGTTGTAGACGCAGAAGCCCGGGTGCATCTCGAGTGCCAGCTTGTGGATGCCGTGTTCGCGAGCGAACCCTGCAGCCTCTTTCCAGTACGGGATGAGCACGGACCACTGGTATTTGTAGATTTCCATGTATTCCGGAGGCCACTTGTACGTCACCCAGTTCGGCATCTTGTCAGTGGGGCAGCCCCCCGGACATCCCGAGAATCCGACAACCACCGGCACTTCCAGTCGCTCCGCGAGGAGGACAGTGTTGCGAAAGGTTTGCGCGTCGTGGGCGGCGCGGGTCGGATCAGGATGCACCGGGTTGCCGTGGCAACTCAGCGTGGCCACGCGGATGTTGCGGTCCTCAAACTTCTTCTTCCAGGCTTTGGCCTTGGCTGGGTCGGCGAGCAAATCCGCCACCGGACAATGAGGCGAAGCAGGGTAGCCTCCGGTGCCGATCTCCACCGCTTCAAGCCCGAGGGCTGTGATCTTCTCCAGCATCTCGTCGAGCGTAAGGTTGTTATAAACAGGGTCAAACACACCGATCAGAAGCTTCTGCCCCGCTGGTGGCGCCCCTGCTGATTCGGGAATCCCGGCGGCAGCGGGTCGTGCCACAGCCGTGGCCGTGGCCTTGCCAGCGGCCACCGGACCGGCGGCCAGTGCCCCACCCGTGGTGGCGAGGAACTTCCTGCGGCTGACCGAATTGGAGCCTGTCTCTTTGGGCATGACCATTCCTCCTTTGAAAGGGCCGCAGGGCTTGAAAGACGAGCCCTGCGCTACACTTGCCCCAGTTTCATAGTTCTTAGTGCGCCACCTTCTTGAGCCACGCGATCAGAGGCTGAAGCTGGTGCGGCACTGCGGCCTCGTCCACCTGAACGGTATGTTTGAGCTGGCCCGTTTCGACGCTAATCCTGTATTGGAACCGGTCAGCCCCGGGAACCGAAGAGCGCAGGACGGCGGGCAGTTCGAAGAAGCGCGCGGCTTGCACCAGGTCTGCCAGCCTTTTTTGTTCTTCCGCCGACAACTCGCCGGAAGAGATGCTGCGGGTGTGACGAAGGCCTGCAAATCCGCCGCTTCGTTCGAATCGAATGTTCAAGATGCGGGCCCTCCGGTCAGCGGGCCAGAGCCGGACCAAGCGGCAACCGCACCGGCCGCGACAGAATCGCCGAGTCTGTATTTATTGCGGTCGGACGGCCGCCGCTGCGGCTCTGGGCCTCGGCGGCGCTGTGAGTGCCCGGAATTGCGTAGTCGTTGAGGTCACGCCGACTGTGCTCCAGGCGTCGCGCACGGCGTTCTGTTCGTTGCTGTTCTGGCCGAACAAGGCCCCCGCGACCGTCACGGTGGCATTGGCCATGGCCTGGAAATCCGCGCTCGGGCTCAAGCTGCCCGTAAGCGTTCGGTACCAAATGAGGCCTGCCTTCTGCCACGCGTACCCGCCGATGCTGGTTGCAGCCAGGTAAAAGGCGCGGTTGGGAATGCCTGAGTTGATGTGCACACCACCGAAGTCGTCGGTGGTCTGGACGTACTGAGACATCTCGGCCGGCTGCGGGTCTTTCCCGAGCTGAGGGTCGTTATACGCTGTTCCCGGGGCAGCCATCGAACGCACGGCCCGGCCCTGCACCGCGGCCGTGAACAGCCCAGTGCCAATAAGCCAATCCGCCTGATCGGCGGTCTGGTTGTTCACCCACTGCTTGATCAGCGAACCGAAAACATCAGAAATCGATTCGTTCAATGCGCCCGATTGGTCACGATACACGAGGCCCGCTTCATTGTGGGTCACACCGTGGGTAAGTTCATGGCCGATGACGTCCAAGCAGATCGTGAACCGCTGAAAGAGCTGGCCGTCGCCGTCGCCGTAAATCATCTGCTGGCCGTTCCAGAAAGCGTTGTCGTAGCCGTTGTCGTAGTGCACGGTGGATTTCAGTGTCAGTCCATGATCGTCGACTGAATTCCGGTTGAACACGTTTTGATAGAAATCGTAGGTTTCTCCGCAATAGTTGTAGGCCTCATTCACGGCGACGTCATTCCCAGGCGCGGCCCCTTCGTCGAGGACCTGGGTGCCGGGAAGATTGGTGGTGTTCTGGGCGTCAAAGATGGTGCGGTGTTTGCTTCCCGCTTGCGCGGCAAGAGGCATGATGGCTAGCGCGCGACGTACGCCACGGAAACCCTCGGTGGTTTCCATGGCTCGCAGGGCTCTTTCCCGCAGCTCCGGTTTTTCGGCAAGTTTTCGCAGGATGTGCGGGGGTAGGATCGAGCAGATTGCGTGGTGCGACGGGTGCATGGCATCCTCCTTAATTCTTGATGTCGCTGTCCATTCTAACGCTATCTGCCAGAGGTGTCGTCAATATCGCTCTCCGTAAAGCTCCCTGCCGTGCCGGGCGCAGCGAGGCCCGCCACGGCGGGCTGTTTCTTGCTGAAAACAAACAAAAAGCAGATCCCTCGCTTCGCTCCGTCGAAAGTCATCCAACCACTCCGTCATTCCGAGAAGCGTAGCGACGAGGAATCTGCTGTTGCGAGAAGAAGATAAGAAGCAGATTCCTCGCTTCGCCCTGCACCATACGGTGCGGGGCTTCGCTCGGAATGACAGGCTGGGGTGACTTTCATGTCCATTGGTGGGCCGAAGGCCCATGTA
>DATJKY010000061.1:0-5759 GCA_035490955.1 Terriglobia bacterium
GCGCCGGTGGGGCAAGTAATGGTTAAGCCGGTGAAGGTGGTGGTCAGCAAGGAGCTGTTGGGAGTGCTGGTCACGCCAGCCGACTGCGGGCACGAGGTCGTGCCGTTCCCTTGCACGCAGCTCCCTGCCGGGGCGCTGGCCTCAGGGGTGCCGATGCTTTGCGTAAGCACGCCCGAGGAGGCAAGGGTATCGTTGCTCGCGATCGTGTTGTTTTGGATCGTGACGTTTAGGGAGTCTTGCAGCGATATTCCCGCGCCATCCCAACCCGCCAGATTGTTCACGATGATGTTGTTGGTAATGGAAGCGCTGTTCCAAGCCGTCGGTGTCCTCGGGAAGGTGGAAACATCAGTGCCGTTGACCTGCTGGAGACGGATGCCGCCGCCGCTGCCGCTCTCGGCCATGTTGCCCTGGATGAGGTTGGCGTTGATCACCAAATTGGGACCAGTGCCGTCGCTCAGTCCTGGCGGGCAATCCTGGTCAATTTGAGTGCCGCATGTCGGATCGGTATCCGGCGTGCCCATGACGATAATACCGCCGCCATTGGTAGGAATGGTGGGGTTGGTGCTCTGGTTGAGGACGATGGTGTTGTGCTCGATGTCCCCGTTGTAGATGAATCCGAGGTGAGCGACGCCCCCGCCTTCAGCCGAGCTGAGGTTTCCGCAGACCCAGTTGTATTGGAACTTGTAGTAGTCGGAGCCAGTGCAGAAAGTGGCGCCGCCGCCGCCCGACAGAGTGCCCGAGAACAGCTCATCGCCGAGCGAGGAGTTGTTGTTGATCATGTTGTGGTGCACGTTGACGTGCAAGTCCAGGCAGTACGGCAAGTGTGTGCCGAGTACGGTGCTGAATTGGCACGAGGGAGGATTGTCGAGGACGAACTCTCCCGTGGGCCCTCCGACGGCAGCACCCTCTTGAGTCACGATGGTCAGCGCAACGGGGAACTCACCCTGGCCGACGTTGATACCGCCCGAGAGCGTACCGGCGTTGTTGTAGACGCGGTTGTTGGCAACTTGCAAGTTGTGCGCCCAGCCGTGGACGAAGATGCCACCGCCTCCCTGCGAGCTGTCTCTGACGCTTAGCCCGTCAATCGACGACGGATTGCACTCGAAGTTGCTCGGGTACGGGTTGGGAACCAGTTCGGTCGTTGTGGACCCGGTCGGTGTAGTCGAGAAGCAATAGGAATACTGGGGTCCTAGCGGCGCTCCTTCATCGTCGAGGGCTGCTGGAACGTCTTGGAGGAGCAGGGCGTCCGGGGGAAACGCGCCTCCCTCGGCAGTGTCAGTCCAGATGTTCTTTCCAGGCGAGGTCCACACACCCTTCGCCAGGACCGTAATTCCCGCGCCTTCGTAGGCGCCCATCAACGAGGGCTCTTGCAGCTGTTCGGCCAGGTTGCCGTTTACTGTGGCGTCCCAGCCTACAACCGCTTCGAGTGGCAAGCGGTCAATCTGCGGACCAGTCGTGTTGGACGCAGTGTAGTAGTTCCAGGTGTCTCCCGGGATGCTAGTATCCGGGCAACTGTATTGATTGGCTGGATCGTACGCGACCGAGGCGCCTCCAGTTCCAACGGACGGTATACCTTGCAGGGTCAAGCCGAACAGGCAGTTGACGTGCCGGCGCCAGGGATTGAGCAGCTTGCCCGCTGGAAAGGCATTGGCGTCGATGATGGAGGAAGCAGCCCCCACACCCTGCAGCCGGACAGGCTTCCACATAATTAGCATCTCGTTGTGAGCGGCTAGAGAAGCGGTTTGCGTCGGGGTCGTGGCGTGGAGCGCCGAGCTAGAGCATGTCGTCGTCGTCGAGGGCGTTGTCGCCGTGGCTACCGTGCTGCACGTTGGGTCGACGATGATCAGGTCGCCCGGAGCTGCGGCGTCAATCGCGGCCTGGATCGTCTGGTTAGCGCTAACGTGTGTGGGCGCTTTGCCGCCGATGGTGACGGTCACGGTGTCGATCGACTGTTTGCCATTGCCCGCAGTGATGACCAGTTGGCCGCACTGCGCCGCGGAGCCGCCGTATTGTGCTTGCTGCCGTATCGCGCAGTTGGCCACGCCGGTTGGCACGGTTACCGTGATCAAGGCGTCGCCCCAGCTGGTGACCGGAGCGTTGATGCCACCGATGGTCACGGAGCCGGTTCCCTGCGTCATGCCAAAGCCATAGTGGCGGCTAATGGTCTTCAGATTAAAAGGAGCCGCGCTGGCCGCTGGACCTGAGTAAGCGCTGTTATTCACCTGCTGATCGCCCAGCGCCGTAATGGTAAGGGTCGCGCCAGCTGCACCGACCCAAGGACCGATAGCCGCGCCGTCCACTTCCTTGATGGCCGGCGTAGCGTCGGGGTAGCCGCAGTCGGGACTGTTATACGCCGCACCGACGAACGCTGCCGTCGGAACAACGGGTGTGTCGGCGTAGTTGGTCAAACCCGGCATGTACGGCTCTTTGTAGCAGAAGTCGCTGTAGTTCGGGTTGTATAGAGGATCGGTAATCAACTGACCAAATGTGGCCGATCCTGCACGAGTGTCGACGATCGGGCCCGGATCGTTCATGCACTGCGTCATCATGGAGGGTGAATACCCCGTGATGTTCGGCGGGTTCACTTCCCAGCTCGAGTAGGTCAGCCCGTCATAGGTTCCCCAGTGGTCGGAATACACGCGGGAGAGCTCGTTTCCTAGATAGTCCCGGGTGGAAATAGGCAGATTGGGCGGGGCAAACTTCTCGCCGAACTGGGGCGAGAACGGATCGAATTCCGAGGTGAAGTCGTCGGTGATGACGCCCGTGTACTTCGAGGCAATGTGCGTCGAGGTGAAGAGGTAGAACTTTGCAATCACCGACATCTGGTTGGCCAAAGTCACTTCCTTGCGGTCGCACAGAGGACGAGTCGCTCCGGCAAATGGAGCCGTTTCCTGGACCAGAGGGTAGATGCTCAGGTAGTCGGGCACAACGCGCATCTCGCCGACGCCGGCCATGCCGGATCGACAAAGCCGGGGAAGCCTGGGAGCGAGAGTGTCGGGTTATACCCCTCGTTTGTAGTCGCGTTCTGGTAGTTGGAGGGGTTGTAGCCGGCGCCGCTTTCGTCGTACATGGAAGCCACGGAAGCCTGATCGGGGATGATGAAGATGTCGCCACCTAGTCCGGCAAATTGCACCGTGGTCGGCGCGATGAAGTTGTCGCCGATCAGGAGGTTCTTGTCTTCTTCCTTCTCGATCTCATAGCCCGGAGGCTGAATGACTTCCACGACGTACTTGCCGGGCGGCAGCATTGGGGTGCCGTAGCGGAAGACGTCAGTCGAATCAGGGTTCGGTACGCAGACGGTGCAGTTCGTGCCGTGCATAGTTGCGGCCACAAATCCAGTAGTGCCGGGGCCATTCCCACCGACGCCTCCGGTGAGGGCCGTGTTCAGCCACCCAGTCCCGCCGGTGGTCGCCGGGTTAATGCCAAGAATGCTCAGGAAGGTATAACTGCCGTCGTAAGGCGCCGGCTGGATCTGGTTCCAGATATGCATGGAGTCATAGCACTTGTACTGGTAATCGACGACTTGCAAACAATCATGTTATCATGTTAGCCGATATTACTTTATTGGGAACTATCTTGCACACATCCCTCCCCGGTCCTGAGCGACTATAGCTATCCCCTTATTCTTCAGCACCTTACATTACAATCAACTCTCCACTACTTTGGAAAGCCAGTTGCTCTTCCACTGCCAGTTGCTGGTACATTTTCTTCGTCATTCTGGTTTGGGCTTGGCGTTTCGCGCGTCCCCTTGACGTCCAATCATCGCTCAACCGTAGGAAAGGACTTTTCCATGCGCAAGACCCTTGTCTTTTTTCTTTTGTCCAGCCTTGCCATTCTTCTTCTCGCTGCGCCGCAGTCTCGTGGCGACGGTGTGGACACCTTCACCTTCACAGAGGTCTCTGACGACCTTGTTGCTTCCTGGACCTGGCAATCACTCGCCACACCCACACCAGACAGCTTTGGCCTGGGATCTGATTTTCTCCTGTCTGGAGTTTCGGCCGACTTCTCTTTGGATGGCGTTGTCCTGTTTCCCGGGTGGCCTCTCGACCTTAGCTTTTACAACAGCGGTACCGGAGAGCTATTTGACGCTGGTGGTCTCTTCGGTCTAGAAGGGACCAATCAGCTTTATTTCGGATCTGAAGGCTCACCCACTTTTCTCCCTGGCACCTACACAGGAATCGATCCCGACAACACAGACCTCACGGGTGCAGATCTCACGGCTACCCTCGTTATCTCTGCTCCTGAGCCATCTTCGCTTCTTCTGCTTTTTAGCGCTTTATTGAGTATCGCGGGGGTCCTCTTCGTTCAGAAGCTCCAGCTCTAGACCCCGCAATCCCCCTGACACTTCGCCGCCTCGCTACCCTCGCGGGGCGGCGAAGCCTTCCAAGTCCCTGTTGGAGCCCAAAGTACGACTGACATACTCCCCCAAAAAGCACACCGACCTTACGCGCCCTGATTCGCACCAGTGCGCGTAAGGTGAGGGTTCCCTTAGCGAGCGGATATGCTTATCGCTCTTTCGGCAAGTCCGTGCGAGCAGCAATCGCACCGCCTCGACATAGAAACGGCTCAGATCCAGAGCTTATTCCAGCGCTTCCTTGAGCAAATCCATACCCATATTGACGACCCAACAGAAGTACATCGATCCATGGCTCGGGTTCCAGTTGCTTTCCTATTCGTTGCTTCAGTCCCTCCCAGAAACGATCGAAAGTGCCTGGCCAGCGCCCTTGTGCCCGCCACTGTTCGGAGCGGTGTCGAACCGCCCAAGGCTCCGGGCTTCTTGGTAAGCGCTCCCAGTAGTGCTCCAAGTTGAGGACCTTTTGCCGCCTCTGGAAGCAGTGTTCATGTTACGCCACGCATTTTCCTTCATGCCAAATCTCCACGTAGGCGGCTTGCACTTTCACCTTCACTTCCGCGCCGACTGGCAGAGGAGTGGAATAGAAATTGGTCAACACCTTCAAGCAGGAACCGCTGCCAAGTCGAATCCTTCCTTGAGGGCCTGCAAGCGTTCTCGTTCGATAAGCATTCCTTCACGGACCGACTGCGCCCGTTCCCCGATGATCCGTTGTTCATCCTCCTTGGGAAATCTCAACAACAACGCATCGAATTCCTCCCAACTGCCAACGTTCGGTATGGGTACCAGATGGTTCCGGCGGAAGTACCCTCCTTCTCCTTCCACGCCGCCTTTCTCGTGGCCCTCTGCCGGAGTGAGAATTCCGATTCCGAAATCCCAATGTGATCGGAAGGCAATGAAGCGCACGATCTCTTCGCGCTGATGTCCTCGGAGGATTCTTTTCACTGCACTTCTCAGGTTGTCATGGTGCGCGCGTGCTGATGCGGACGAGAAGGCTCCCGCGGAGCAAAAAAAACGAATACGTGACCGCATGCGCAGCCTTAGATCGGAAGGGACCTTCCCCTCTTAGATTTAGAACAAATCACGCAAGAGGTAGACACACCGCGAGAATGTCCGCCCATGGGCCAATTCAGCGCGCCAATTCGTTCCGTTCGATTCGCTTGTCCCTCAACGTAAAGGGAACTAGGGTCTCTCGCTTTCTTTCGATCTGGCGAGGCGGACTGGTGCACCAACTTCCAAATCTTCTTTTCACTTTGGCGGGGGCACAGCTTGCTTGCTTTGCTGTGCTTGTTGCTCTGCAGCGTGCCGGGCCATTATCCGCTTGCGAACTTCTGCCTGCTGGTCTGGCGCGAGCACCTTGAAAATCTCGCTATTCTCTAGACTCTGCAACCGCTCGAGCGTCACGTCC
>DATJKY010000062.1:0-13824 GCA_035490955.1 Terriglobia bacterium
GTGCCCTTCGGGTCTTGCGTTCTGGGTGCGTAAACCAGCGCGCTGGCAGCCGGTAGGTAGGCCAGCACGTAGTCCTGAACAAGAAGGCGGGGCCCATCATCGGTCGGACGGGGAAGCGCCACAAAGGGCAGATACCACAGCACCTCATGCGGCACCACGCACAACCGGGTGATGCCTTTGAGCCATCCTGCCTGCTCGACGGGGCCGATGAGCAGCCCATAGAGACTGGCGGCGGGCTTCCTCCAGTCCTCGCTTCCCTCCCTTTCCGCCAGGTCCCGAAAGAGCTCAATCTTGGCACGCAGGTTTGCGGCACGCACCGGGACCCTTTTTGCCCGGACGCCGTCTGCGGTAAGCACAAAGATGGCCACGCCGTCATCGCCGACAATGTACTCGATGAGCGCGGTATGGGCGGGCAGCCTGGTCTGCACTTGTTGGGGCGAGGGGACAGCGAGCCCGCGCTCCGCTGCGCTCTCTGCATCGACATTGCGACGATCGTCGATCAGGGCTTGATATTCGCGCTCTGCCTCGGCGAGTCGGGAGGAAAATGACTCCACCTTCCCTCGCTTCTGTTCGGACTGCGGCTTGCGGTTCTCTTCCTCGATGCCCTGCTGGAGCTGGCGGATCCGGGCGCGCAGCTCGGCTTCTTTTTCGTTCGCCGCGCGGAGCTGATTGTGGGTGAGCAGGTCAAGATAGCTCTGGGCGCGCAGCTTTTCCGAGTAGACAAAAGCCTGGCCGGCCTTGCCCATCTTGAGCAGGAGGCGGACCAAGGCCACATAGACCTGGAACTTGTCCTCGATATAGCCGGCCTGAAAACGCTCCTCGCGAAGCTGGTTGCGAACCCCTTCGATAATATTAACCGCCTGGCGGTAGGCGGCCACAGCCTCTTCATTGCGACCAAGCGCTTCGAGCGCCTGTCCCCGCCCATAGGCGAGCTGCCAGCCCAGTTCCGTATCATTGGCCGGTTGAGCGATCTTTTCTCCAGCCTGGTAGTATTCGAGCGCCTTTGTTTGATCTCCGCTTCGACGCGCGAGCTCAGCCAAGGCATAAAGCGCCTGCGCCTCAGCCAGCCGAGCCCCTGTCGAGCGGGTGATTTCGAGCGCCTGTTGGGCTTTAGGAATCGCCTCCCTGATTCGCCCCTGGTGGCGGAGCGCGAGGGCAAGCTGGATAAGGCTATTCGCCATCGCGTTTTTCTCGCCGTTTTTCTGAGCGCCTTCAAAAGCTTCGCCATAGAGGGTGGCGGCCTGATCATAGCGTTGGCGGCGCCACTCGAGGTCTCCCAGAGACATCAGGTTGGCGGTGACCCCGGCGGGATGGCCGATGGCGCGGGCGAGCTCGACGGCGCGACGATAGTCCTTTTCGGCCGAGAGGCTGTCTCCGAGCTGGGCGTGAAGCGTACCGTCGTCATTCAACGCCTCGATCAACTCGCGCTTGAGCCCCGCCCGCTCGTAGACCAGGAGGGCCTGCTGGTATTCCTCGCGCGCCAAGTCGTATTTGCCGAGGCGCAGGAGCGCCGACCCTTTCCCCTTGTGCCAGTCCGCTTCTTCTTCTTTGAAACCTGCTTCGCGGGCCAGTGCCAAGGCGCGGTCGAACGTGCGCACCGCCTCTTGGGGCCGCCCGAGGCCGAGCTGGCACAGCGCCAGATCGCCAAGGTCCTGACTGGCGGGGCGCTTGAACTTGTGAGCCTCGTCGATTTCGAGAGCTTGTTGGTAGTACTTTGCGCCCTCGCGATACTCGCCGAGCAGCAGGTAAACTCCACCAATATTGCCTAGCGCCTGGCCCTCACCCAGCGGGTGGTTGACGGCGCGGAAGAGCTCGAGGGCTTGCTGATAGTTGGGGAGCGAGCGTTGGTAGTCCCCCCTCTCGTCATAGACCAAGCCGAGGTTGTTGTGCGCCGAAGCTTCAAGCTGCCGGTCCTTCACTTGGCCGGCGATTTCCAGGGCGCGTGTCAGGCTATCGATGGCCTTGGCGTAATCGCCGGTGTGCCAGTAAACCAACCCCAGGTTGCTGAGCGTCTTGCCTTCCTCAAGGCGATCGCCGAGCTCCACCTTCATGGCCAGCGACCGGCGAAGGTAGTCGATCGCTCGTTGATAGTCGGCCATCGACTCGTAGCAGTTGCCAATGTGGCCGAGGACGACGGCCTCGCCATGGCGGTCGCGGGTTTCGCGGTAGAGGGCCAAGGCGCGCTCGAACCCTGGAAGCGCTTCGCGCCCGCCTTGCTCGGCGTATGTTTGGCGAGCTTGGGCGAGCACTTGATCGGCTGTTACAGGGCTTTGCGCGGCTGGCGCCTGAGCCAGCAGAACCGCGACGGGAGGCAGAAGGAGGCAAGTAACTACATCCCATGCCGATGCTGAGCGCTTAGGCACGACTCATTCCCGTAAAACTAACCCCGAGGCGGCTTATAGCCCAGGCCAACCGGCCTGGGTCAAAAGAGTCCCCATCGTAACTAGCCCTGAACGGGCGATCCCAGCCTCAAGGCACACCTTGTAGCGCGCCCCTTCAGGGCTTGCGCATTTGATGGCCTTGGTCCTACCCAGGCCGATGGCCTGAGCTGGGATAGGACGCCCCTTCAGGGCTGGACTACTCCGCCACGCTGAAAGCAACCGCTCTTGACTCCACTGTCTTGCCCTGGGGCAAATCGGCTCGAATCAGGAGGTAGTACCGGTGACCTGTCGCCACCCTCACCTCGCTAGGGAGTTTGATGGAATTCCCTTCCGTCCTCCGCTCCCACACCAAGTCTCCCTCGGCAGTCAGCAGGCGGACCTCGTAATCAAAGGCGCCATCCACCGTCTTCCACCGGAACTGCAGATCCTTTCTCGCAACGGCAGATTCGGGCTCTGGGAAAACTACCGCCAATGAAGCATCTCTCGCCCCACCGCGCACGTCGCCGCGGTTCATGCGCGGCATCCCGGCCGGCGCAGGGGCATTGGTGGCCGAAGATAGGTTGTGGAGACGCGAGTAGCGTACCGACACCGTTACCGCCACCACCAGACATGCGGCTGCAGCCGCCACCCTGCCCCAGGCCGGAATCAGTACGACCCTGGCCCTTGAACCAACCAGGTCTCGAGCGCGGGAGAGCAACGGCCCCGGAACAGTTGCGGGCGGTTCGGCCTCCTTGATTCGAGCCAGAAAGGCAACCTGGCTGAGGCAAGATTCGCAATCAGCCAAGTGAGCTTCGATTCTGTCCTTGTCCTTGGCGGTAGTCGCATGGTCAGCGTAGGCGGCAATCTCCGCCTCGCCCGGACATCCCCACCGGCGGCGAGTCTCCGTTTTGGAGCGGGATCGAAAGAATTCAACCAAGCGCTCTTCGATGCTGCGCGACATTTTCTCCTCGGCGACTTTACATTTCCACTAATGTTACACGGACATCGATTCCGTTTTTCCGTGGGCGCCACCAGCCGATTCGAGGTCCCGGCGCAGTTTCTCCAGGATGTCTCTTATTCGCCGGTCCACGGTTTGCGCATCCTTTAGTTCCGCCAGCCGAGCGATCTCCAGCAACGTCAGTCCTTGATCAAAGCGCAGCCGGAGCAGAAGACGTTCGGACGCGGATAGGCGATCCAGGGCGCGTTGAAGTCCGGATTCTTGTTCTTTCAGAGCCGCCAGAGTTTCAGGGTCCGGCCTCGGATCAACGATCTGCCGCTGCGACACCTCGAGATCGCCATCCAGTTCGCCCTCTAGGGGTTCGAACTTGGGGCATCGTGAGCTGAGCAACCACAATTGCCGGGGGGTGAGCGTCTGCCGGACGCGATCCAGACTCCCGTCCACTTCTTCGCGCGTCAGGCCGGCGTGTTTAAACCGCAGACGCGAGAAGCAATCTTCGAGGGAAAGGCCTCGGGTGAGAACCTCACGAAAGACCTCTTGGTCCAAAGGAGCGAGGCGAGCAACGGACTGGAAAACGCGCTGTCTTCCGCACTCCTGTCGATGCCAATCCAAGCACAGGTTCCGAACCACAACCTGCAGCCAGGTGGTGAATCGCGCCCTTCCACCAGGCTGGAAGCGGCGCAGGCGCCGAAACTGGTTTTCACTGAGCCGCTCACACACAGACACGAAGCAATCGGAGCGGCAATCCGGTTCGTGCTGGAAAGTGTAGACAACCTGAAGGATCAGTCGCGAATAGCTTTCGAGGAATGCAGTCCAGGCTTCCCAGGGCTCGCGCGACCCAAGGCGCTCCATCATTTGGGCGACTGGCTGATCCTCTAAAGCAAGAAGGCTCGTGATTCGACGCTCCCCTCTCTAAACCGCTTTTCCATGAGTAAACGCAGAGAATTCTGCATAAAAGTATAGCTGTATCGAGCAGCGAAATCCAGTCCTGGACAGCGTATATATAGGTCGTGTATACTACGCAGTATGGCGACCACGAAGGTGTTCCGCAGTGGAAATTCCCAGGCGGTGCGCATTCCCCGCCAATTCCGATTTAAGTCCGAGGACGTAGAGATTCTCCGTCGGGGCGATGAGACTGTGCTTCGCGAGCGGCCGCGGAACCTTTCACAGGCCTTCGACCTGCTCACGGCGCTCTCTGCCGATTTCTTCAAGGGTGGACGGAAGCAACGCCGGCCGCCGAAGAGGGCAGGACTTTAGTGCGCTACCTTCTCGACACCAACATTTGCATTTACATCGCCAAGAGGAAGCCGAGCGGGGTTCTGGCCCGCCTGCAGCAACTACGACTGGGAGACATCGGAATGTCCGTTGTCACTTACCTTGAACTTGTTTACGGGGCCTGGAGAAGTGAGCAGGTTGAGACGAACTTGGCGCGGCTCGAGCAGTTACGACACCTGATTCCTGTCCAGTCTCTTGGCGCTGATGTCGGCGGGTACTATGGACGTTTGCGGGCCGAGCTCGAGAGGAAAGGGGTTCCCATCGGAGCCTACGACCTGATGATTGCTGCGCATGCTTTAAGCCTGGGTTTGACCCTCGTGACTAACAACGTTCGTGAGTTTGCCAGGGTGGACGGGTTGCGCCTGGACAACTGGGCCGAGTGATTGTTGCCCTGGACAGCGATATGCGTCGTCAATTCCGCGGGCGCTGTGGCTAATTGGCGTTCGAGTAGACCTTGGCAGAGCGCGGCCTGCTGACCGCAACCAAAAGCAGCTTCGTCGCTCCGCTTGGAATGACATGTCATCCTGATTTCGCATGCGGGAGAAGGATCTGCTTTTTTTTGCGCCCGGCGAAGAATGTGGGATTAGCAGTAGGGACGGGGCTAGCGGCAAGCAAGTAAAGTTTCGAGCTTCCAATTTCGAATTTCCAGTTTCCACTTTCAAGGTGGGGCTACTTATGTCACTCAAGAGAAAACTGTCGTCGCTTTTGAAGAGCCGTGCACTTGCACTGGTTTTGGGAATTCTGCTGCTCGCGGTGCGGTCGGCCGCCCAGATACCGCCTCCGATGCCTCCGGAGAAGGCCGTCGAACTCTACGGCCAGAGTATCCACTACTACGACGCGGGCCAGGGGCCGAACCTTATCTTCGTGCATGGTCTGGGCGGGCAGGCGGCAAACTGGGCGGCCAACATTGGCCCGCTTTCCCAGAAGCAACACGTCTACGCGCTCGACCAGATAGGCTTCGGGCACTCTGATAAGCCGCTGATCGATTACAAGATCGCGACCTTCGTGGACTTCCTCTACGCTTTCATGCAAACGCTGGGAATTCCGAAAGCCACTCTGGTGGGCAATTCGCTCGGTGGCTGGATTGTCGTGGACTTTACCGCCCGGCATCCGGAGATGGTAGACAAACTGGTGCTGGTCGACGCTGCCGGGGTGCGTTCTGAGGGTGGCCCGCACACACTGCCTGTTGATCTGAACCCTTCCTCGCTGGAGGGGATGAGAAAGGTATTGGAGTTCATCTTCTACAACAAACAAGCGGTCACCGACGACTTGGTCCGCCATGCGTTCGAAGGCCACCTGAGAAGTGGCGATGGCTACACCATCCAGCGGGTTCTCGCCGGCATCTTTGACAGCGATCAGTTCGAGGATGGGAAGCTCCATTCCATCCATGCACCCACTCTGGTGCTCTGGGGGCATGATGATCTGCTGACTCCATTCTCCCTGGGAGAACGTTACCAGAAGGGAATTCCTGGGGCCAAACTTGTCGTCATCGATCAGTGCGGTCACGTGCCACATTCGGAGAAGCCTCAGGAGTTCAACAAAGCCCTGATGGATTTCCTTGCCCAGCCCGCTGGAAAGCAGTAGGCAGTCGGCCGTCGGCGGTAAGAAAGCCGAACTCTGCCGGGCGCACTTGGAGAATAACGAAACCGGATGCCGTTCCTTCCTGTCTGCCGTGTGGCTACTGGATGATCGAGATAGCCGCGGTTAGCAACGACGTTCACAGCCCGGCATGAAAATAACCAGACCACAGCCCTCGCCCCCTTTGGGGAGAGGGTGGCGAGCGTAGCGAGTCGGGTGAGGGGGTCAAGCCAGCTACTTTCGGAGCAGCTTAGCTTGAGTGCGGCGAGATTCCGAGGACTGAGCGCTGTTAACTGGCTACTGCCGACTGTCTACTCGTTCTCATGACCGACGAAGGATTCTTACTCTCTCCCGATAATGCTCATGAATATCTCGCCAGCCGTGGCCTCACAGGGAGTGGGGACAGAGTCATCATCCGCGAATTGGGCGGCGGGGTTTCCAACATTGTTCTGTTGATCGAGGTGGCCAATGGACGCAGTTGCCGTTGGGTAGCGAAACAATCGTTGGGCAAGCTGCGCGTCAGAGATGATTGGCGGTCCGACCGCGAACGCGTTTTCCGCGAAGCGGAGGCCATCCAGATGCTTCACCCGATGCTCGTGAATTCTGTCCCCGACGTTGTTCACGTTGACTATGAGAACTATCTCTTTCTCATGACGGCCGCGCCAACCGGCTCGACGGTGTGGAAGGATTCGTTGCTCCTCGGCCACGTCAGCCTCGCGGTAGCGCGCGAGGCGGGGAGATTGTTAGCACGAATGATCAGCGCTGCGCCTGCGGGCGGAGCAGCGCAGCGAAGATTCCAGGATCGCACGGTGTTCGACCAACTTCGTATTGACCCCTACTACCGCACGACCGCTACGCGAAATCCGGACGTCTCGAGCGAGTTGCGTGAATTGATTGCCAATTCGTGGGAGATCCAGACGGCACTGGTACACGGCGACTACAGTCCCAAGAACATGCTGGTGCGAGGCGATCGTATCACTCTGATTGACTTTGAGGTGATCCACTGGGGCGACCCCGCTTTCGACTCAGGATTTCTGCTCAACCACCTGCTGCTGAAGGCGTTCCATCAGCCCCGGTTCGGGGA
Source organism: Terriglobia bacterium (assembly GCA_035490955.1). Taxonomy (GTDB): domain Bacteria; phylum Acidobacteriota; class Terriglobia; order UBA7540; family UBA7540; genus DATJKY01. The sequence goes on from DATJKY010000062.1 coordinate 7,256, forward strand.
GCTTTATATCCTTGCGGCCCGAGAGTTTTGGAACGCGCTCGCGGCCGAGCTCGGATCCGCAGGCGGCAGCGACTTCGAGCGCATGACAGTCCGCCATCTTGGCGCCCTCATGCTGGCTCGCATCGACGGCAAGTCGCCTGTGGAGTATATCCAGGACGAAACCACGAAAGAGAGAGCGAGGCAGTTGGCCAAGCGCATCCTCCTCGAGAGGCCTGAGCGGCTGGAGGAAGCCTTTGGATTGGTCCTGGCCAACACGAGTGCGGGCGGATGACGGCGGTTCACGACCTGATTTGACTCGCAAGTTGTGCTTTCCAATCGGCGTCTTCCCAGAACGTTAACCACAGGTAGAAGGTGGCGTAGCTGCGCCATCCGGCCCAGGCTCGAGCAAGTTTCTCGACCCGCGCGGCGGTAGGTTGCTTGCGCAGGCCGTAGAAGCGCTGAATCGCCTTCTGCAGTCCGACGTCGGCGGCGGGGAGGCAATCGAGGTGTCCTAGGGCGCGCAAGCCGACGTAGTGTGCCGTCCAAGGGCCGACTCCTTTTTGCTCGGTTAGCTTGGCGTGGGCGACAGGTGGTTCGAGTTGTCGCAAGCCGTCGAGATCCAGACTGCCGTCGAGCACAGCGCGAGAGATTCCGATGATGTACCGTGCCTTGGGGCCGGAAACCTGCAGGCGGCGAAGCGCGCGCGGCGTGGTAATGGCCAGGGCGGCGGGCTCCGGGAAAGCGTTGTAGCGGCGTCCCTCGAAATCAACGGGCGTCCCGTGGGTTTGGATTAATGCCTTCTTCACCTGATGCGCGAAGGTGAGGTTGACCTGCTGTTCGAGAATGGCTGAAATCAGGAGCTCGTAGACGCTCGCTGCTTGGGGAATTCGCATGCCGCGAAAGTGGGTGATCAGATGGGAGAGGACCCGGTCCGCTTTGGCGACCCGGTAGAACGGGCTCAAGTCAAGACCGGTGGAGAATTGCCGTTCCACCAACGCGAGGACTTCGGCTTCGATTGCTTTGCCGCCGGGAGGGGCGAGCAGTCGCACGCGGAGGTCACTTGCTTTTCCAGCCTTGATCTCCGAGACCCCATAGAGTACAGCTTGTCCGGCGATGTCCGCCACTCGCCGGTATTCGCCGTCCTCGAAATAGTCGAGTAAGGGCTCAAATTGGCGGCGCTTCAGCAGGGCAGGTGGACTGAGAAGGAACCGCAGAGTACGGGTGAAGTCAAACGGTTGTTGCGGCCTGAGCAGCATCGCCAACAGTATATTCCAGCGGCCTACCCCATTTGAGGTGTCCTGCGCTGCTCGACATATAAGTGAGGGTTCGGGGTTTTCCGTGACTCTCCTGTGTCCACCCTCGCGTTAGCTGCTACGCCAGGCCCGGTAACGGCAGCACTCGCAAAGCGGGACAGCGGGTGCCTTCGGCACCATCTCGCAACTTTAAGCGGCTCCCCGATACGTGGACTTATCCCTCCTCACCTCGATGTCTCCGCCCGTGCTCCGAAAGGACTTCCACCAAAAGCAGCGACGATAGTACAATCAAAAGTAAATCAAAAGGTCTTGACAACGCCTGAGCGGGTTTTTTAGGATGGAAGCCTTTGATTTTCAGGAGATTAGCGTGATCAAGCTGGACATCATCAACGAAGTTGTGAACCGTACGGGAATTACCAAGACCAAGGCAGAAATTGCTGTCGAGACGGTATTCCTTGCGATGAAGAAGGCCTTGGCGGCGGAGGACCGCATTGAGTTGCGGGGCTTCGGGGTGTTCAACGTCAAGCCTCGGAAGACGGGGATTGGGCGCAACCCGAGAACAGGCGAGGAGGTGAACATTCCTCCTGGCAAAGCCGTGCGGTTCAAACCAGGCAAGGATCTCCACTCGCTTTAGCACGTTGTGGCAAACGCCTGATTCGCTTTCATAATCACGACATTGCCGGGTGCGTTCCCGCTGGCTGCCGGTCGATCTGCGTCAGGACTTCTTAGACGTGCGCTTCTTCTTCCGGCCGGGGACGATGAGGGTGTCGCCGGGTGCCCATCGGCCCAGACGATACTGGCGGCTGTAGCTGTCTCCGAGACTGCTGATAGTGACGATCACCACCCCGCTCGAGTCGCAGGAGTAACTCTCCTCCGCCTCGTGTAGCGACCCTGGGCCGACGTGCACGACGGACGCGTGGTTGACCGCCTCGTTGCCTCGCAGCGCGGGGTCGAAGGGGAAGCGGATGTCGTCCCAGAGAGTCATTTCGCCGATAGGACGCCCGTCGTCGGTGAGGTGACCGCACTCCAGATATCTGAAGTGACCGATGTTGTGCGCGGGGTAGTAGCGCCGGTAACTCACCAGCGGGGGTGCGCCGGGCTCGGGCAAAAGAGTACCCTTGGGGAATAACGGGTCGAAAGTGACGGTGCGGCCACCTTCGGCCTCACGCCACACGCCGAAGTAGCGGGTGAATTTCTCCCGTAGGCGATAGCCGGCCTGGGCATCGGACTGGATGGCTAGCCCGATCGCCGTCGCCGAGCGTGTGTACGTGGAGCGCCGCACGCGCCGCCCGAAGACTTCGCGAAGCATGCGCGAAACCAATGGCAATTCGCTTCCGCCACCTGTGACGTAGAGGGCCTCCAAGCGCTGCTCCGCCTCGGGCCCGGCAGGCACAGTGCCTTCCTTTGCCGGTGTGAGCGCCCCGTAACCGTGCCGAGCCAGCAGATCCTCGGTGGCGTGCAACGTTTCCTCCACGAGCGGACGGCATCGCTCGTAAAAGTCAGCCACACGCAGGGAGCAGGGTTTCCAACCCTCTCGCAGCATTCCCAGATCGATCACGATGTGCCGGGTGTTGGGGTGGAGGCTTTCCTTCTTCTGCCGGCACTCTTCGTGAAGGCGGAAAAGCTCGGCTTGCGAGAGGGAATCCCGCTCCGCCGCATCGACGCCGGCTTCATCCAAGGCCAGGTCAGCAAGCACACCGTCAAAATCGTCGCCACCCAAGGTGGATATTCCCTCCGAGGCGATCACCGAATGCGTGCGCTCGTCCAGTTCCACCAGCGAGGCATCGAAGGTGCCACCGCCGAGGTCGTAGACTAGAATCCGCGCCTTCTCTTTAGCCTGCCGACTGGCGCGGTCGCGGTGGCCGAACTCGATGCTCGCGGCTGAAGGCTCGTTGAGCAGGCCGAGGACATGAAAGCCGCCCTCCTGAAAAGCTTGTGCTGTCAGGAAGCGCTGGTTGCTGTTGGCATTGGCCGGAACCCCTAGCATCACCTCCAGCGGCTCGAGCTTGCCCACCGGCAGGTTGGAGTGCTCGACGAGATCGAGCCGGAGTGTCTCGACCATCTCCCGTAGCAACTGCAGCATGGGAACTATCTGCCCAGCGACCTGGACGCGCGTTTCCGGGCCTGACGTTTCGAGGGCTCGCTTCAGCGAACGCACAATCGTCCACCCCGCCTCCTCCTGCTTGGCCCAAGCTTCCCATCCGTACACACGCCGGTCCCCTTGAACGGCAACCAGGGGTGGGAACCATTCCCCCGCCGTGCCGTCTGGAGAATCAAACACCACCACCGGGTAATTGCCTCGGTCGACAAAAGCAACCACCACTCGAGTTGTGCCGAAGTCTATGCCAAGTCGCATTTTTTCTGTCCGACGCTGACTTTCAATTATAACCGATTCCTCTTGCAGCGCCGCTTGGCTTACTTCATAATGGCATAAATGCTGTCCTCGCCCCGGGCCGCAGGTGCTGCTGGTACTTGTTATGATTTGCCCTCGTTGCCGAGCCGAGAATTCGGAACACGCGTTAAACTGCAGCCGCTGCGGCACAGCCCTCGCTAGTGTTAGGGGTGCTGGCACTTTTACCGAAGACGAAGTCACGGCTCCCGCCAGGATGCCCACCTACCCGAAACCCTCGACGGCAGTCGGAGTAGCCACGCCGGCGCCCGGCCTGGGCTCCGGAGGGGTAGCGTCTGGTTCCTCGGCTTCCTTGTCTGCCCTTGCCGCAGGAATGCTGGCGCCTGGCACTGAGTTCGGCCCTCGCTATCGAATTGAATCCCTGCTCGGCCGAGGAGGGATGGGAGCGGTTTACAAGGCCTACGACAAGGACTTGAATCGTATTGTCGCGCTCAAACTGGTGCGACCCGAGCTGACCGCTGATGCGTCTTCCATGCAGCGCTTCAAGCAGGAACTGCTGCTGGCGAGCAAGATCTCCCACAAGAACATTCTCCGCATTCACGACCTGGGCGACGTGGAGGGCGTGAAGTTCATCTCCATGGCGTACGTGGAAGGAGAGGACCTTCACCATGTCCTCGGAAGGGAAGGTCGCCTGCCCCTCGCTCGCCTCTTGAACATTACTAAGCAGCTCTGCGCCGCTCTGGACGCCGCTCACACCGAGGGCGTGGTCCATCGTGACCTGAAGCCACAGAACGTCCTCATCGATGGGTCGGACAACGCCTACGTCTCTGACTTTGGCCTGGCCAAGTCGCTGGAAGAGAGCGCGGCCATCATGACGCGCACCGGAGAGGTGCTGGGGACTCCGCGCTACATGTCGCCCGAGCAGGTGGAGGGCAAGCCGTGTGACCATCGCAGTGACATCTATTCGCTGGGTCTGATCCTATACGAGATGGCCACCGGTGACATGCCATTTAAGGGCGACTCAGCCTTTCAGGTGATGTACCAGCGCGTGACGCAGAATCCGAAGAGCCCCAAGGAGGTGAATCCGGATCTCCCCGAGTACATGGTGCGCATCATCTTGCGCTGCCTGGAGCGTGATACGAGCCTGCGTTACCAGCAGGCGCGTGATGTTATGCACGATCTGGAAAGGGAAGTAGCGCCTACACCCTCGCGCAGCGTGCAAATATCGTTGCCGGTGTTGACTCGCACCGGCTGGAAGCTCGCTGCCGGCGCTGTTCTGGCTCTCCTGGTTCTGGTCTTCGCTATTCCCTCGACGCGTCACCTCATCTTTCATCGTACACAGACCGTGCCTGGCGCGGCGGGCATTCCCCCCCTTTCCCAGGGCAAGTACGTGGCTGTACTCCCCTTCCGCGTGCTGGGGGACCAGGAGTCGCTCGGTTACATCGCCGAGGGGCTGAGTGAATCGCTTTCGGCCAAGCTGTTCCAGCTTAAGGACGTCCATGTGGCCTCGTCTACCGCAGCAGAGAAGGCTCGCGAGAAAGACCGCCCGGAGAAGATCGCGAGCGAGCTAGGTGCCAACCTTCTGGTCCATGGCACAGTGCAAGGCAGGAAAGTGCAGGGCGAGGTGCAAGAGATCGCCGTCATCGTGAACCTGGACGACGTGCCCGGCGGCCGGCGTCTTTGGAGTGGAGAGGTTTCAGGTGTGACGCAGGACCTGCTCACCCTGGAGGACCAGATTGGTTCCAAGCTTGTTGCTGCTCTTGAACTGAAGCCTTCCAGTTCTGAGCTCGGCCGGGGTGCGGCCCATCCCACCGAGAATATGGAAGCTTACGACCTCTACCTGAAGGGTCGGGACGCTTTGCGTCACGAGCGCAGTACGAAGGACGTCCAGATGGCAATCGACTTCTTCGACGCCGCGCTGAAGAAGGATCAGAATTTTGCGCTCGCCTACACCGGTGTGGCGGATGCGAGTCTATCCATGTACCGACAGAACAAGGGTGCCTTCTGGACGCAGAAGGCGCTCGAAGCCGCCAAGCAAGCTCAGCAACTTAACGACGAACTCCCCGAAGTCCATTTTGCGTTGGGCAGTGTTTACAGGGTCACGGGGAAAGCCGGGGAATCGATCCTTGAGCTGGACCGGGCGTTGGAACTGGCCCCCAACTCCGACGAAGGTTATCGACGCCTGGGCGATGCCTACCTGGCCACTGGTCGAAAAGACGAGGCGTTGAAAGCTTACCGAAAGGCCGTCGAGCTCAATCCCTACTACTGGTCCAATTACAACTCACTGGGGAGAGCCTACTTCAACATCGGTGACAACAACGAGTCGCTCAGCGCCTTTCGCAAGATTACAGAACTGGAACCCGACAACGCCATCGGCTATATGAACATCGGCACGGTTTACTTCCGCCAAGGCAAGTACAATGAGTGCATCCCTTACTTTGAGAAGGCGCTCAAGCTCCAGCCTCAAGCGGATCTTTACTCTGACCTTGGGACAGCCTACTTCTTTCTCAAGCGTTACAAAGAGGCTGTCCCGATGTTTGAGAAAGCTGTGGAGATGAACCCGAACGATCAGGTCAACGTGGGCAACCTGGCGGATGCTTATCGTTGGTCGGGGCACGCTGACAAGGCGCAGAGTACCTACGACAAGGCGATTGCACTCGCTTACAAAGAGCTCGAGGTTAATCCGCGCAGCGCGAGCACCATGTGTAGCCTGGCCGTGTACTTCGCGAAAAAGGGCGATTCAACCCAGGCGCTTCAGTTTATCCGTCGAGCGCGCTCGATTGATCCCAACAGCAACCAGTTGATTTACAACGAGGCTGAAATCCAGGCCCTTGCCAACCGTCCCGACGAAGCCATAAAGTCGCTGAGGGAAGCTTTCCAGAAAGGCTATTCGCCGGAGGAGGCTAGGAACGACCCGGAGCTGAAGAGCCTGGAAGGTCGTCCGGAGTTTGACAAGCTGCTAAAGGAATTCAGCGGCAAAACGAGGT
>DATJKY010000063.1:0-19014 GCA_035490955.1 Terriglobia bacterium
AAGCAGATCCCTCGCTTGGCTCGCGATGACATCTTGCGGCGTTTCTCCGCAACGGCTGAAGCCGTGCCCTGACACGGTACGAACCCGCCGGCCAGCGGCTGTGGCGGAATAAGTCAACTCATTTTCGTAACGCAACACCAGCAACCCTTCAAATGATGATCAGTTGCTGACGATAGAGTTGTCGGGGAAGGCGCGGCGATACGAAAAGCGCCGTTGCTCCCGTACCCGTGGAGTACTGTACGAAAACACTTGCAGCAATCGCGGAGAGTTATCTGATGTTAGGCGCTTTGATCTGCGCCATGATCGGCGCAGTGAGTGACATTCGAGCAGGGCGAATTCCCAACTGGCTGACTTACGGAGGCCTGGTAGTGGGGCTTACCCTTCGCACGATCCTTGAAGGCTGGCGTGGGCTGGGACAAGGAGCGGCTGGCATTTTGGCTGGCGGAGGAATCTTCTTTCTCTTCTATCTGGTCCGCGGCATGGGAGCCGGCGATGTGAAGCTGATGGCTGCCGTGGGTGCCTGGACTGGTGTTCGCCAGGCGGTCGTAGTGATGATTGCTACGGCTGTTGCAGGTGGAATTCTCGGCGTGGTTTACATGGTTTTTTACCGGCGGGTCGGCAGCACGGTGCGGAACATTGGCGAGTTGATTCGCTTTCACCTGACCTCAGGGATTCGGCCCCATCCGGAAGTCAGCCTGAGCGATCCAGGATCCATCCGTGTGCCCTATGGTCTGGCGATCGCCATGGGGACTCTTTATCTTTTGATGTCAAATACAACGTTCTAGCGGGGGTGACTTACGGACACAAGACGGATCTTAATGGCATTGTTGATGGCGGTCATCGTAGCCGGCGGTGTCACGTACTTTGCGTATAGCCGGTTGCGGCGGAACGTTGCCCGCCCGCAGGTAACCCAACTTGTTGCCGCTGCTAAGGAACTACCGGCTGGGGTGGCGCTGACGGCGGAGGACGTAAATCTCATCGACTGGCCGGCGGCGGTTCCTTTGCCGGGCTCATTCTCCAAAGTTGCGCAGGTGGTGGGTCGCCCTCTCATCTATCCATTGGGCGCCAAGGAGCCCGTATTGGAGCGTGACCTGGCGGTGGCTGGTTCCGGTCTTGGCCTCTCGGTGAAGATACCTTCTGGAATGAGAGCGACTTCGGTCCGCTCCAATGAGATTGTGGGCGTGGCGGGGTTTCTGTACCCGGGGTCGCACGTGGACGTCCTCGGAACATTTACCGTTCCGGGCAATCCTAGTCCGGTGACGCAAACTATTCTGCAGAACGTCGAGGTCCTGACCGCAGGCGAGAAGATTGAACCCGACCCGCAAGGCAAGCCCCAGACCGTCAACGTCGTAACCTTGCTTCTCGACTCGGAGGACTCGCAGAAGCTTCTCCTGGCCAGCACACAGGGCAGCATCCAGTTTGTGTTGCGCAACGGAGCCGATCAAGGAAAGGCCACCGTGACGCCCGTGCGGTTGGACCAATTGGTGGCTGGCGCTAAACCGCCCACACCGGCGCCTGTTGCCAGAGTAGCGACACCAAGAGTGTCTCCACCCCCAAGACTACCCGATGTGTATGTGGTGGAAGTGATCCAGGGAGAGAAGCACAGTGCGGAAAAATTCTGACCTGACCTCCGAAGGGAGCGGTTTGGAGAAGCAATGAAAAATCTACGTGGCATCAAAACAGTAGTCCTTGCTTTGAGCGCGGTTCTCGCGACTGCAAGCGGGCCCGGGTTGGCCCAGGAAACTCCGGTTTCGCCCGAGGCCCAGCCTCTTCACGTCCTGGTGGGCAGGTCAGTTGTGGTCAGTATGCAAACGCGGCTGAAACGTGTGCTGGCGAGTAACCCGGCTGTAATCGAAGCAGTGCCGACGAGCCCGACACAGGTTGTTGTGGAAGCGAAGTCGGCGGGCAACAGCAGCCTCATCCTGTGGGATGAAACAGGCCACTCCCGCATGCTGGAGGTGATGGTAGACCTGGATGTGGCAGGCCTGCGAACGGCTATTGAGCAAGCGTATCCGAATCAAGCGATCCAGGCACAGGCCGACCAAGGGCGCATCATTCTTTCAGGGACTGTCCCGAGCCAACACGTTGTGGAAGACCTCCTGAAAATGGCGGCCGCGTACTCCAAGGACGTCGTGAACTCGCTCGTGGTAGTCGGGCCCCACGAACGCCAGATTCTGCTGGAGGTGAAGTTCGCCGAGGTTGATCGCACGAAGTTAGACCAGCTCGGCTTCAACTTCTTCAGTACCGGCGCCGGCAACACGATCGGCACGATCTCCACTCAGCAGTTCGGCGCGATTGGCGGCAGCGGGGGAGGTCCCCTGTCGGTCACGCAAGCCACCGGTCCCACAACCCCAGGGTCGACGACCTTCGGCCTCTCGAACCTACTCAACATCTTCCTCTTCCGTCCGGATATCCACTTCGGGGCCACGATACAAGCCCTTCAAGCGAAGAACGTGTTGCAGATCCTGGCGGAACCGAATCTCCTGGCACTCAATGGCAAGAAAGCGAGCTTCCTGGCTGGCGGTGAGTTCCCCTTCCCAGTGGTCCAAGGAGGGCAGAACATCGGGGCGGTCACGATCCAGTTTCGACCGTTCGGCGTTCGGCTGGACTTCGTTGGTGAGATCAACGAGGACAACGTCATTCGCCTCCAGGTTGCTCCGGAGGTCAGCACCCTCGATTACGCCAACGCCGTGACCATATCGGGCTTCACCGTCCCGGCCATCGCGACGCGCCGCGCCGATACAGAGATCGAGTTGAAAGATGGCGAGTCGTTTGGAATTGCCGGGCTCATGGACCAGAGGGTGATAGCTCAGCTCAACAGGATCCCGGGTATCGGCGATATACCTATTCTCGGCGAGCTTTTCAGGTCAAAGAGCGTCCAGCGGAACAATACCGAGCTCATGGTACTTGTAACCCCGCACGTCGTTGACCCCGTACGCGGCGGAGCCAAGGTGACGTCGACACCCCAAGCGGCGATGCCTTATCTGACCGTTCCAAAGTTTGACGAGAATTTGCCTGGTCACAAGGAGCTTGAGCACCCGTCGCAGCCTGCGACGCCGAGGTAGAGCAATGATTGTGGATACCCGAGACAGCACTGCAGTCCCCCTTTCGTCGGGAGAGTCACTCTCACTAGTCAGCATTTGTATGGATGCTGAAGGTGCAGACGAGTTGCGGCAACTTGTGCGATCGACGCCTTCCCTTCGCCTGCAGGCTGAATTCGCAAGTTACGTGACCGAAGATGACTCGGTGCTCGAGTTGACTAAAGGCACCGCCCCGCACATTTGCCTGATTGACTTTGACCGGGACCGCAAGAGTGCGATCGTTACCGCGGAACGGATTCATGAGAGGTTGCCGCACACAGCCATCTTTGCAACCTCTTCGAACTCTCAGCCAGACCTCATCATTCAAGCCATGCGGTGTGGTTGCAGCGAGTACGTTGTGAAACCGGTCTACCGTGAGCAGCTCTTAGAAGCGTTTGCCCGAGTTGGTGGGCGAAGGAGAGAAAAACGGGAGCAGCTGCCTGCGCAGGTGCTGACCTTCCTCGGGGCCAAAGGCGGATCAGGGGTTACGACAGTAGTGACGCATCTGGGTGCACTGCTGGCGAAGTCCTGCTCGCGCAAGACTCTCGTCATCGATCTTCATCCTACCTTTGGCGATGCCGCGCTCTATCTCGGGTTCACCAAGCATCAGTACCACTTTTGTGAGCTCGTAGAAAACGTCGAGCGGTTAGACCCGGAGCTACTTCAGAGTTACGTGTTACGCCATTCGAGTGGCTTGGACCTGCTACCGGCGCCAGACCTGAGCGAACCGGCGCCGCGCATTTCACCGGAAGCAATCGGCCAGACGATTGAGTGGATTCGCCTTCGGTATGAATTTGTGTTGATTGATAGTCCCCCCGGTATCAACGAACAGAACCTCGAGCTGCTCTGTCACTCGGAGCAGCTACACCTGGTAACGGTGGCGGAAGTGTCCGCCATGCGCAATGTGGTCCGTTACCTGGACTGCCTCCAGCGGATCGATTTCTCCCAGGAGAGGATCCGGGTGGTTCTTAACCGCCACCAAAAGAGAAGTGCGATCACGGACGACGAAATTGAGAAAGTTATACGCAGGAAGATCTACTGGAAGGTGCCGAACCAATACAACCAGGTGATCCGGACGATCAATGGCGGCGATCCAGCTTCTCAGCTATCGAATTCCGAGGTGGCTCGCAGTCTGATCTCGTGGGCTGGACAACTAGGGAACAGGCCAGGCTCTGATGTGGAGACAAAGAAAACTTCTAGGGCACCCTTGCTAGCGTTGGTTGGCTTATAAAACAGCCGACCCTGGGGCCAGGAGTGAAATTAGGGAGAACTCAACGCGATGAGTACATTGCTAGACAGCGCGGGCGCACCGCCTGTGAGCGAAGAGAAGAAAAAGAAGGCCGGACTGCCGTTCCAGGCTTATCAGGAACTTAAGTCCTCAGTACATCGGGAGCTGCTTAACCGAGTAGACCTTGAAAAGGTTGCGACGTTGCGCGACGGGCGTATTCGAGGCCAAGTCTTTGGAATCATCCAGGACCTGATCGCCAACCTCAATGCGCCGATGAGCGGGGCCGAGCGTGAGCGACTGGCGCGTGAAGTGCTAGACGAAGTGTTCGGCCTGGGCCCCATCGAACCCCTGCTGCAAGATCCTACGATCAACGACATCCTGGTCAATACCCACAAGCATGTGTACGTGGAGCGGGCGGGAATTCTGGAAGAGACCAATGTGATGTTCAAAGACGATGCCCATCTGATGCACATTATTGAGAAGATCGTCGCGGCTGTGGGTCGGAGGGTTGACGAATCTTCGCCGATGGTAGACGCTCGCCTTCCTGACGGCTCCCGCGTCAACGTCATTATTCCGCCTCTGGCGATCGACGGCCCGACGCTCTCTATCCGGCGCTTCGGTCATGTCCCCCTCACGGCAGACGACCTGCTGACGAACCGAACGCTGACGCCACCGATGCTGGAGCTTCTGCGAGAGGCGGTGAAGGCGCGACTGAGCATGGTTATTTCAGGTGGAACCGGGGCCGGAAAGACCACGTTTCTCAATGTACTTTCTGGGTACATCTCGAATAAAGAAAGAATCGTCACCATTGAAGACTCTGCGGAATTGCAATTGAAGCAACGCCACGTCGTTCGCCTCGAATGCCGGCCACCGAACGTCGAAGGCAAAGGAGCGGTGATGCAACGACAGCTCGTCATCAACAGCCTCCGAATGCGGCCGGACCGGATCATCGTGGGCGAAGTGCGCGGCGAAGAGGCTTTGGACATGCTCCAAGCCATGAACACAGGTCACGATGGCTCGCTCACCACCGTTCATGCCAACAGCCCTCGGGACGCAATTGCCCGGTTGGAAACTATGGCGCTGATGGCCAACTTGAATCTCCCTGAAAAAGTCATTCGCCAGCAAATCGCGTCCGCCATCGCCATCGTTGTCCAGGTGTCCCGCATGAGCGACGGAACTCGTAGAGTGACCCACCTGACGGAAATTACGGGAATGGACGAAGAGGTGGTGAGCATGCAGGACATCTTTGTTTTCGAGAAACGGGGAATCGCTTCCAACGGGCGCGTCGTGGGAACGTTTTCCGCCACGGGTATACGTCCGAAGTTCGCCGAGAAACTCAAGGCCTCCGGCGTTACCGTGCCTGGAACTATGTTTGATCATACTGCTCAAGTGTAAAAGGTCGAGGATTCGCTATGTCCCCCGTGATCTTGTTTGGCCTGCTCTTGCTCGTTACCTTCGGAGCTTTGGTTTGGGTATTGAAACCCACCAAACCCGAGGCCGACATTCAGCGTCACCTGACAAGCATCGGAAGTTGGTACGCGGTCGACACTGACGGAACCACAATCCTGAAGCAAGAAGTGCTTAGCTCGCTTCCCTGGCTGAATACCATCTTGGGGCGAGTGCCGGGTTGCCTTAAGTTGCGGCTGCTGATAACGCAGGCCGGTAGCAACTGGAGCGTCTCCACCATGCTGCTGGCATCGGTGGCGGGAGCTCTTCTTGCTGGGTGGCTCGGTACGGTGTTCATGCCAAGCCTTCCGCTAGCTCTCGTCTTGGCAGCAGCTGTGGGCCTCGCGCCCTATGGATACTTGCTGGTGAAGAGAGCAGCCCGGTTCAGTCGTTTTAACAACTTTCTTCCAGAGGCTATTGACCTGATGGCCCGAGCGTTGAGAGCCGGGCACGCTGTCACTGCTGTGATTGAGATGGTTTCCCAGGAGACACCGGAACCAGTCGCTTCAGAATTCCGCATTGTTTTTGAGGAGCAGAACTTAGGGCTGCCTTTTCGGGAGGCGATTCTCAACTTGTCCGAGCGAGTGCCTCTCGAAGATGTTCGTTTTCTCGCGACGGCACTTCTCGTACAGAGGGAAACGGGAGGCAATCTGGCGGAGATTCTGGACAAAACCGCAGCTGTTATGCGGGAGAGGATCCGGCTTAAAGGACAGTTACGCATTTACACCGCTCAGGGGCGGGTGACGGGCTGGATCCTTTGCTTGCTACCGTTCATCGTGTTCTTTTTGATCAACCTGGTGAATCGCGATTATGAGAAGAAACTCTGGACAGACCCACTTGGGCTCCATATCGTTTACGCGGGTTTGATCATGATGGTGGCGGGTATTTTAGTGATTCGTAAGATCGTTGATATTAAAGTGTGATATTATGAACGTGTTCATTGTCATTCTCGGAGTCGTGCTCCTGGTGGGCTTCTTTCTGGTCTTTTTGTTGTTGGGCCGCCCATCCCCAGAGAGCACCTTGTTGGCAGAGGTCACGAATCAGGTCTACCAATCGGGTTCTGAGAATATTCCCAAAGGGTGGCTTAACACCGAGCGGCTCGCGAAGCCATTCGGGTGGCTGCGCGGTCTGTTTGGCGGTGCGCCAGCTCCCCAGCTTGTGCGGCGCCTTCTGCTGGCCGGTTACCGCAAGCCTTTTCACGCGGACATATTTGCTGGCACGAAACTGCTTCTTCCAGTCATCGCCGGCTTGGCTGTGGCTCTCTGGGTTAGGGAGAACGTCATCTTTTCATTTATTCTAGCGGTGGTGTTGGCATTCTTGTTGCCGGAATTCTGGCTTAACTACGCTATTAAGAAGAGGCGTGAGCACATCAAACGAAGTTTGCCCGACGCTCTGGATCTCCTTGCTATCTGTATGGAGGCCGGATTGGGACTGGATCAAGCCATTGTGAGAATCGGCCAGGAGCTGAGGCTCAGTCACCCGGAGTTGAGTGAGGAGCTTCTTCAGATCAATCTCGAACAGCGAGCCGGGAATCCCCGGGTTGGGGCGTGGCGCAACATGGCAGACCGAGTGGACGTCGAGAGCGTGCGGTCTTTTGTCAACATGTTGGTGCAGACGGAACGCTTTGGAACGCCGATTTCGAAGTCTCTGGGAGCTTTTTCCGATGCCTTGCGTACCCAAAGAAGACAGCGAGCCGAGGAACTTGCGGCCAAGACGACAATCAAGCTGGTTATCCCGCTGGTTCTTTTCATTTTCCCCAGCATCTTTATCGTCACCGTGGTTCCGGCAGTCATAACGCTGATGAAGAGTTTTGGCACTGTGATCTGAGAGGTTTTCAATAGAATCTCGATGGAAAGGAGCGAAACTGTGGACAACGTTAGCTTAGTTCGAGTAGTTTCGGGAGTCATGGCTGTAGTAGTGGCGTTCATTCTGATCTACAGGATGAAGAAAAATTCTCCCCGTTAACGATGGGTTCGCCGTCACTGGCCAGAACTAGGATGGATTTCGCATGGCTGAGAAACGCAGCGAGGTGTACGTGTACAACCAAACGAGAGAGGCGTTCTTGGCCTTCCGGGTGGAGGTGGCGGATTCGGTATTGGGACGCCTGGTTGGGCTTCTCGGTAAGCGGTCCCTTAAGCCGGATAGCGGTGTTTGGATCGTGCCGAGCAATTCCATCCACACCATTGGCATGCTCTTCACGATCGATGTGGTGTTTATCGACGAAAACTTCCGGGTTGTCGGCCTGCGCGAATTAGTTCGGCCTTTCTCAATCACGCTACCAAACTTTCGTGCGGAAAGCGTCTTAGAGTTACCTGCGCACACCATTTTCAGAAGCCACACGGAGCTCGGGGACCAACTGGTGATCGAGCGGTACGAAGCAGACCAGAGAGCGCCGGGTGAGTCATATCGAGAAGGCAGCCCCGCGGTCAGAGTTTGACCCCCTTCCGACGCTCACTTGCTGGGATGGCGACCGGCTTCGAGATGTTGGCTGGGTGGCCGGCGAGCCGTTTGCCGGAAGGCACTCCGGTCCCTCCATCCCCGAGAGAGTTAACAGGTCAGGGCGTAGAGGTCTCATGCGTAGGGTTCTAATACTAGTCACGATGGCAGTCGTCCTTACCTCGGCGCAAGAGAGGCTCAAGGCCTTCCATGTTGCCAAACAAGAGAAACATGAGCTCAAGAAGCGCCACAAGGAAGAAAAGAGGATACTCAAACGGCGGCAACGGGCCATGAAGTCGGTCATGAATCAGCACGAGCAGTCCAGCGACGAAAGCGAGCGCTTCAAGCATGACCTGAAGATGCAGCGACAGTTGCTCCGAAAGGACCAGAAGGACGAAACTCAAAACCTCAAGAAACGTGACACCTTCGTGAGACAGTCGCACCCATCATCCTGAACCGCGCTGTCGACGTTGCGTCAGCTCGATCGGGCGACGTTGGGACCGTTTTGGGCCTCTCGGCGGGTGGAAGTAACTTCCGTCTCGTGGTTTACGGCGTGCCCGGGTCTGAAGGTGCACTCCAAGATTGCCCTCGTTGTGCGTT
Source organism: Terriglobia bacterium (assembly GCA_035490955.1). Taxonomy (GTDB): domain Bacteria; phylum Acidobacteriota; class Terriglobia; order UBA7540; family UBA7540; genus DATJKY01. The sequence goes on from DATJKY010000063.1 coordinate 8,791, forward strand.
AGGAGGGGGAGGCGATTTCGCCACTATGTGCATCTGGCCACCGGAAACTACAACGCTACCACAGCGCGCCTTTACACGGATTTGGGCTTTCTCACTTGCGACGAGGAGATTGCAGACGACGCTACTCATTTCTTCAACGCTCTCACCGGCTATGCAGCCAAACAAGACGACCGGAAGCTACTGGTAGCTCCCGTGGGTTTGAGGGAGGGCTGGAGGAGTTGATCCGCAGGGAAATCAAGCTGCACGAGAGCGACGGGCAAGGACATCTGATCTTCAAAATGAATGCGCTGGACCCTCCACGCCTGCATGGCGGATGAGACGAAGGTCCGCCACCTGAGAAGCTACGGCAGTTACGTGAGAAGCCTCAAGGTGAACGATCCGGACGCAATGAACGCCCAAGCTTGGTTGGTAAGCCGCCAAGGCGCCGCGTAAGAAAGCTCTGTCAGTCGTCGACCCGCATGTCCGAAAATCCACGCTGCTGCCTCACCTTCCCTTTTTGAGTCTGAGCACCGCGAAAGCCCGCCCAAGTAATTCGACCCCAGCAACCGCTGTCAGCCTGCTTTCGCCTCGACCGCCATCCAGAGAGTGATCCGGCGCACGCCTAATGAGTCTGTGTGAAAACCCATCTCCTGGACGCTTTTCGTAGCAGCGGCCTTCAGGCCGGCACATTCTTGCCAGCAAGATGCCCGGCTGAAGCCGGCCTCTACAAGAGGCAATCTCGGGTTTTCACACAGACTCTTTAATGCTCGCTCGGTATCATCTTGCGACAGAGCCGGATCAGGCGGGCGTAAGGAATTTCTTCACTGGGCGGCAACATCACTAGCTCGCCCTCACGGAAGCTGCTGTAATACCATCGCGCGAGCAGGTTCAGGGGTTCCCAGGACGGTGGCGGGCCAATGCGAGCCGCATCTGCCGCGGGAGGTTCTGGACGCGCCAGCGAGTCGAGCAGAGTTTGAAGCTGGGCATCCAGCGGCAAAGGTGAGGCAACGTTTTCGTCGAGTGAAAGCGTCGCCGGACCCCGCACCTCGCCACCCGTGATGCGGAAGAACGCCACGCTCCTGGGCTGCGCCGCGGGCTGGAGCATAACGGCATGAAGTTCGTCGACGCGCCGCACCAGGCCGGGTTTCAAACGAAGCACCCCGTGGATCTTCTCCAGCTTACGGTGGATTTTGGCAGCTTGTTCGAAATCCAGGGAATCGGCGGTGCGCGCCCGCTCCTCCTCCAGGGAACGCACCAGGGCATGTCCATCACGGTTTAGGAACGCCACCACATGACTCAGTTCGTGCTGGTACTCCTCATCCGTGCAGCCGACGAAACAGGGCGCCAGGCACATGTGCATCTGCGAATAGATGCAACCGGGATGGGCGGGATCGGGGTTCAAATCCTCAACGCAACGCCGAATCTTGAACAGGTCGAGGAACTCGGACGCGAATCGCTCAGCAGCGACTCGGCTGGCGAAGGGGCCATAGTAAAGCGAGCCGTCGTTCGAAAGACGCCGCGTGGGGTAACACCTGGGAAACCGGTTCCCTAAGCTGACCTTGAGCAAGGCGGGTGGTTTCAGGCGCAGGCGATGCCGATAAGTGCGAGGATAGTAGACCTTGTTGAGCAGGTATAGCAGCCACTGAGCTTCAAAGGTCGAGCCGACTCCCTGGTATTCGACGCGGCAAGTGACCTCGCGCAAATTAAGGCGCTTGGAGCTTGTCAACGCCTCTCCCAACAAGCGAGTGAGCCGGCGACGGAGATCGCGGGTTCGGCTAATGTAAGGGGCGGAGCCTGGCGCGGTGGTTTCCGGGAAAAGGGCGAATACGGCGGGTGCCGAAGGCAGAAGATCAAAAAACGACTGCCCGTCCGAACCGTGACCGAACGGCAGCGAGACCTCCAGTTGCATGCTAAGCCTTCCCCTTCCGGGGTACCAACGAGGCGATTCTAATCAGCGCTGGAAAGGCGGGTCAAGGCGAATCCACAGATTGCACACATTACACAGACGGCTCAGATCAGATTGCGGCGAATCCGCTTAATACGCCAACCCGGAGCAAATCTCGTTGAATGTGGACGAAGGCCTCCGCCATGAGCGGCTTCACAGGCTGCAGAAAAAGTGTTGTGGCGCGCTCCGGAAGGGCTAGGCTTCAGCCCCGCCGCACAAAGCGCGCCCAACACATTCAACAATTTGCGGTCAGGGCGTCGGCGCGGCGGGGCTGAAGCCCCACCCTTCCGAGGCCCTGAATAGCGTTTTTCCGCAGCGGCTTCAGCGGAGAGAGCGCAAAGCAGTGTCGAGTTTGTCGTAGGTAACAAGCAGGTCCTCGGGCAGCACTCGCGTCTCACCGGTGACCGTCATGAAATTGGAGTCTCCGGTCCAGCGGGGCAGGATGTGAAGGTGCAAGTGGTCCGCCACGCCGGCGCCCGCGCATTTGCCCAGGTTCATCCCCAGGTTGTAACCCTCGGGATGGTGACTGGCTCCGAGCGCAGCCTCCATCTTCTGAGCCAGCCCCACCATCTCGCTCAGGGCAGGCGCATCCAAATCGCCAAGATTGGCCACATGAGCGTAGGGCGCAACCATAACGTGCCCCGTGGTGTAGGGAAAAAGGTTGAGGAGAATGAAGTTGAAACGGCCCCGGTGTAGGATCAGGTGATCACGGTCTCGGGCTGCGTCCTGGACATGCAACTCGCAAAACACGCAGCCCTCACTCTTCACCCCTTCGCTGACGTAGCGAAATCGCCAGGGACTCCAGAGATAGTCCATTTTTCTGCAGCCTGCTAGCCTAGATTGGGGCGGGGCCCGAGGGGGCCGGCGTAGCAGGCGGCGCCGGAGAACCAGCAGCCTCAGTGCCGTTGACCACGTCCTTCAGTTCCTTGCTGGGCTTGAAAAAGGGGATCTTCTTGGCGGGAACCTCGACGCGAGCGCCGGTCTTGGGGTTGCGGCCCACCCGTGACTTGCGCTCCCGGGTGCGAAAACTACCGAAGCCGCGAATTTCGATCTTGTCACCGCTGCGCAATGTTTTCACGATGCTGTCGAAGACGGTTTCCACGATGACCTCGGAATCCTTGCGGCTCATCTCGATGGCCCGCGAGACTTCTTCAATCAGGTCTGCTTTGGTCATGATTTACCTCGCCTCTGACTCTGTTCCAATCGGTATTTTCCGGACCGGGTCCCCTGCTCGGCGTTCTCGCGAACCGCTTTGATAGCCCGAGGTGTTGTCTAAAGCGCGCCTCGCAATGACAGTGTTCCAGGTCCGGATTCAGGAGTCGGCCAGCGCATTCGAGACCGGTGGAGTGGCCTTAACGACCTGCGGCGCAGGGGCAGCGTCAGCCTTTTCAGCCTTCGCCTCGGCCACGTCCGCCGGAGAGGACACGCGCGATGGCTCCGAAACGCCGGGCGAACTGGCCGGCGCCAAAACGTCTTCTGGCGAAGGCGGAACCTCGGGTTTAGCCTCCGGGGTGTTCACTCCACCGGCGGGGCCTGCCTCGAGTGCCGATGGTCCAACCGCCCCAGCCAAAGGAAAGGGAGACTCGAGAGGTACGGTCTCAGGCGTGGACAGCGTCTTAGGTAGTGCCGTCGTCGCCTCAGCCTGTTCTGCAGGCTCCGGGCTGGGCAGTGGTGGCTCCAGGGCTTCTGCCTTTAGTGTAGGCCCGGGCCGCACGGCAGATGTTTCTGTTCCGCCTGTAGCCGCAACCGGGCTAGCCAGCGCCGCGTGCATGGCAGCAGCGAAGGGCGACAGAGAACCCTGGGCTTTCGCCGGTTCCTTCGAAACAGGTTCAGCGACGGATGCCGGTTGAGAGCCGGCCTCCACACTTTTCAGACTCAAGCCGATTCTTTTCTCAGCTGGATTGAGACGCACGACACGGAAATCGAATTCCTTCCCCACTTGTACCCGGTCGGGTCCTTTGCCCCTCTGGTTCTCATCTATTTCCGAGATGTGGCACAGTCCTTCAATTCCCTTCTTCAGCTCAACGAAGGCTCCAAACTGCGCCAGGCGTACGACCTTACCATGCAGAATGTCGCCCAACTTCGTCTGAGAGAAGAAATCCTCCCAGGCATCCTGCTCCAGTTGCTTGATGCCCATGGAGATGCGGCGGTGAACGGGATCTAGGCTGAGGATCACCCCCTGCACCTTCTGTCCCTTCTTCAGAACTTCCGACGCATGCCTGACGTTCTTGCTCCAGGAAAGATCGGAGACATGGATCAACGCATCTACACCTTCCTCAATCTCAACGAAGGCGCCAAAGTCCGTGATGTTGCGGACCCGGCCTTCAACCGTTGCGCCTACGGCCAGCCGCTCGGCCAGGGTGGACCAGGGATTCGGCGACGTCTGCTTCAGGCTCAAGGAAATCCTGCGTTGTGCGCTGTTCACGTCCAGCACCGCCACCTCCACGCGATCCCCTACCTTGAGGATCTTAGAGGGGTGTTTCAGGCGCTTGCTCCAGGACATTTCCGACACGTGGATCAGCCCTTCCACGCCGGGCTCGAGCTCAACGAAAGCCCCATAATCGGCCAAGCTCACCACCCGGCCGGTGATCCGGTCGCCGAGTTGATAAGTGGATCCCGCGTGCTCCCAGGGGTCGGGGTCTAGTTGTTTCAGACCCAGAGATACTCGACCCTTCTCCGCATCGTACTTTAGAACCTTGACTCGCAGCTCCTGCCCCACTTTGATGACTTCCCCGGGATGACCGACGCGGCCCCACGAAAGATCCGTGACATGCAGCAGTCCGTCCATTCCCCCCAGGTCCACGAAGGCCCCATAACTCGTGAGGTTTTTTACCCGGCCTGTGAGTACGTTGCCTTCAGCTAGCTGCTGGAGCAGTTCAGCTTTGCGCCGGCTCGCTTCTTCTTCCAATGCCAGCTTGCGGCTTACCACGACGTTGTTTCTGCTCTTGTTTAGCTTGATGACCCTGCAAGCGATTTGCTGACCGATGAGGGAGTCGACGTCGCGGAGGGGACGCAGGTCTGATTGGGAGCCAGGGAGAAAAGCTCGGATACCCCCGATTTCAACCGTCAGCCCCCCCTTGGTGCGTTCCAACACCCGGCCGCATACAGTCTTCTGCTCCTCCAAAGCTTGGGCCAGATTCTCCCAGGCCCTCCAGCGCGCCGCCTTCTGGTGGGAGACGGTAAACGTACCCTCGACCTCGTCGTATTCCTCCACCCAAACGTCCACTTGGTCGCCAGCCTTGATGTTCGAGTCGCCGTCGCTCGACACGAACTCGCTGCGCGGAATTGCGCCTTCACTCTTCAGGCCAATATCGACGAAGACTTCCTCGTCTGTCACTTTGAGAACTGTACCCGTGACGACTTGACCGGGAGCGATGCCGGGACTCTCCTCGATGCCCGCCAGAAGCTGACCGATCTCGGTGTCCGCCGGTTCGGCTGCCGCCTCCGGTGAAGGATTGGCCGGCTCGGCTGGCGACGCCTCCGGAGACCCGCTGGCCCGCGAGGAACTGAGATTCTCCTCTAAGGACATTCCCTGCTTCTCCTTATCCTATGCCCGAGCAACAGCAACGAGCAAAGAACAGACAGCTATTCTACCGTTTGGCTTGCGTCGAAGTCAACGCGCCGCAAGTATAGGGAAAGGCGAGGGTTGCCCCACATAAAAACTGAGGTTAGGATTTGCATGATTTCGTGTGTTAACGCCTCATGAGCATTCCTATGCGACCGAAATGTTGCGGCTGGGAGTCAGGCTCCCGGCGCTGATGCAGCTGCTCGGCGACAAAGAGATCCGCATGACCTTCCGCTACATGCAGGTCAACACAACAAGACCTACAACGCCAGTTCCACCTCGCCCGCCAGAACGCCGTTCAACCCCACCGCGTCCCGACGCTGCCTCTCCCTAAATGTGTCGCCCATGCCGACGTTCCCGGAATACGGCAGGCCCCCGCCGCAAGGGTTACCTCCTGGGGATGTACTGCCGTCAGCTTAACGACGAGAAAGCGCCGCAGGTTGCAATGCCTCGACTGACGGCTCCTTGCAGTCGCCTCTCAACTGGATCGGATTGACTAAGCCACAAAATGAGGAAACATTGGCCGGTCAAGTCCCGCACCCTAACGGCGCAACAACGCGCAACAACGCAAAACAACGCGCGGGGGACTTGACACTCTTACGGCTTGAAGCGTAGAGTACGGCAGTCGTCAAGATATACTATCCAGCTACCTGGCTCGCCTGACGCCGGGAGGGGGATTTGATGAGTCCACACGAGCTCCCTAAGGTTGCGCAGGGCGTCTCGAGACGCCGCTTCGTGCGTGCTTTGGGAACGTTTGCCGGGAGCGGGCTTTGGTGGGCGAGCGGTCGCCCGGGCGGCGTGCCGCAGCCACTCTGGGGCGCAGGCCGCTGTGGGGCACCCTCCCCTTATTCTGAGGCTACAGGCGAAGAAGTGGCGATGTCGCGCTCGCTCGACGCGGTTGAGACCGACCCGGCGATCGCTGGCCGCCCACTGGTTCGTTACCCGGAAAAGACGGATTTGATTCTCCTCACTTCGCGCCCTCCGCAACTTGAGACGCCCAAGCGCTACTTCGCCCACGCCATCACGCCCAACGAGGCGTTCTTCGTGAGGTACCACATCCTTCCGATCCCTACCAGCGTGGACCTTGCAACCTGGCGGCTGAAACTCGGCGGCGTAGTAGACAAACCGCTGGAACTCTCGATGGACGACCTCAAGACAAAGTTTGAGAAGGCCTCGGTAGTCGCTGTAAACCAGTGCTCGGGGAACGGGCGCAGTCGCTTCGCGCCGCGCGTCTTCGGCGGGCAGTGGGGCGACGGGGCCATGGGCAATGCCGAATGGACCGGAGCGCGCCTGCGCGACATCCTCACTGCGGCGGTTCCGAAGCCCGACGCGGTGGAGGTAACGTTTAACGGGCTCGACGAGCCAACTGCACCCTCCGTTCCCGACTTCGTGAAGAGCCTGCGGGTGGCCCATATCGTGGACGATCCCGACGTTCTCGTGGCCTACGAGATGAATGGCCAGGCCTTGCCGATGCTGAACGGCTTTCCGGCACGACTCGTCGTCCCGGGCTGGTACTCGACCTACTGGGTGAAAAACCTTTCTGAGATCACCGTGCTCGACCACGAGTTTGACGGGTTTTGGATGAAGACGGCCTACCGCATTCCGGACACTCCTTGCGGGTGTGTCGAGCCGGGCTCGAAGCCCGCTCGCACCGTGCCGATTAATAGGATGAATGTGAAATCAGTGATCGCCTCCCCTGCCGATGGGACCCATGCCCGGGTGGGCGACGTACTGAAGATCGAGGGCGTGGCCTTCGATGGAGGCTATGGCGTAACTGAGGTATTCGTTTCGAGTGACGGCGGCGCAACTTGGCAGTCCGCCGAGCTCGGCCGTGACTTCGGCCGGTACTCGTTCCGCGAGTGGTCCTGTGGCTTGAAGGCGCAGCGACCCGGCCCTCTCCGGCTCATGGTCCGCGCCGTGAATCGAGTCGGCGAATCACAGCCGGCTGAACCGCTTTGGAATCCTGCGGGCTACCTGCGCAACGTCGTGGATCACGTCGATATACAAGTGATGTGAAAGGCATTTCCGATGTAGGGGCTCGTGCCCGCCCTCGGGCGCCCACAGGGGGCACCCCTGCAACGGGAACAAGACGCGTATGAAGATCGGACGTCTCGTTTGCGGTCTAACTCTAGGCCTCGGACTTGCGGTAACAGTTTGTCTGACGGCGCGCGCCGCCGAGAAGTCCATAAAGCTGCCGGACGATAACGTCATGGCACAACTCAAACCCGGCCCGTATGTGGAGGTGGTGCGCGGCAACTGTAGCGCCTGCCATTCCACAGACTACATCGTGCGGCAGCCTGCAAGCGACGCCAAGAAGTGGGAAGCCGAAGTCCAGAAAATGATCAAGGTCTATGGCGCGCCCATCACCGAAGCCGACGCCAAAGCGATTGTCGAGTATCTCGCAACCGCCTATGGAGAGGCAGGGGGAAAAGAGAAAGAGGTGAAAAAGCAGTAGCAGGCTGCTGAAACCCTTTACCCATTGAGCCCGATGAGCGAACCCGCCTCGCGTACGGCGCGCTCCGCCGCCGCAACACCCTGTGACGTCGTCGATTCCGGCCCCTCCGAGTCGGTATTGGCAAAGAAAATGCGCTCCATTGGGCGGCGTACGAGCGGCAAGACCTGCGTGAAGTTGCCCGGCGCGGACATATAGAGAGGGTGGCCCCGGCGATAGATGTGGACTTCTAACGGATCGACGTTCGATCCCGAAAAGAGCTTTTGGAAATCCTTCAACACATTTCCCGCAATCTCCCGCGTTCCTTGCTCCGTCAACAGTTGGGCGCGATCTTTTGCCTCGAGGGGTGTGTAACAGGTCAGGATATTATATTTCTGCCTGTAATCCGGCTTGTTACGAACCGTCCAGTCGGCCACAATGAAATCGGTGAACGTATTTCCCGGGCACCAGGTGTCGTAGCCCTTGTTATACACCGGGTGGTCGAAGATCAGGTTCACGACGGGATAAGGAATGTAGCGGATCCGCTTCATCGCTTCTCGCTGCTGGGCGGGCAGCCCCTCCACCAACCGCCAGGTGATGAACTTTGGTGTGGCCATGATGACGGCCTTGGCCGCGACGGTCTTCAGCTCGTTGAGGCGTATGTAGGTGACGCGCGCCTCGTCTTTCTGCTGCTCAACAGCGACAATTGTTGCGCCGGCAATCATGCGGTCGGCGTGGCGAGGTTTTAGGAGCTGCGTCAGGTGCTGGGTGATGGCACCCAGGCCGCCGGGCCAGGTGATTCGCCTGTCCGGGGTGCCGGGGGCCATGCCTTGAAGCGCGTTGATGCCCTGCAGGGCAGAGGTCTCTTCCGTCCGCGCGCCCCAATTGGAAGGACCGAAGCCATCCCACCACGCCTTCACTTCGGGAGCGTACCCCTGGCAATATTTTGAAAACGGCTCGTTATCCAGTTCGCGATAGCGACTCTGAACGGGAATCTTCAGCAGGTCGTCGCGGAATTTCTTGAAGCTCGCTCGTACTTCGGCTGGGTAAGGAAGGTGGTCGAGCCCCGTGCCCCACGTGTCGGGCACGAACTCGCCTCCAATAATGCTCGGGTCGGGATTGTCCACGGGCAGCATTTCCAGGCCCAACTCTTTCGCCAGGTTCATAACCGGCGTCTCGGAACGCTCGGTGAAGGCCGAGCCCGTGGCGAAGGCCATGCCCTGGTAGTTCTCCAAATACGCGTTACCGCCCCAGTGGGTTTCTTTCTCCAGAATCAGGAAATCACGATGCTGCAGAAGGTAAGCCGCGGTTAATCCGCTTACTCCACCGCCGGCAATCACAACGTCGTGGCGCGCCGAGACCGGCGGGCGGTCGAAATGACGGCCGTCGCGCGCTTCGTGACAGATCTCGTAATGGTCACCGTCAACTTCAACGGGTTTCTCCGGCGGCACGGCGATCAGGGCGCGATCCAGCGGGCAGCCTGCCGCTACCGATCCGGCGACAACAAACTTGATGAAGTCTCTTCGATTAGTCGAGGCCATTCACATTCTCCGTTCTGAATCACCCAAACTAGAGTCGCTGTGTCCTCTGTGCCTCTCAAGCGTTAACACGAAGCTCGCGGAGCGTCTCAGTGACCTCTGTGTTGAGGCTTTTCTGGCGACAAAGAACACAGAGGCACTGCCGTCTCTTCCCCCTTTTCCTTTACCCTTTATCCTTTACACTTTGCCCTTTCCCCGTTTCCCCATTTCCCCCTTCCCCGTTGGTCCTCTATGGCCGCCCCTCGATCGTCGCCTCAATAAGTTCCGCAGCACTCGCCGTCGTTCCTTCATCCCTCGTGCGTAGCCGGTACCAGACCAGGATCATGATGAGTGAAAAGAAAAAGATAAAGGTCGAAATGGCATTGATCTCCGGCGTGATTCCGCGGCGCAGTCGCGACCAGATTTCGAGCGGTAAGGTGTTGTCCCGGCCGAGGAGAAAGAAGCTGACGGCAATCTCGTCCATGGAAAGAGTGAAGATCAAGAGCCCGGCACCGATGAGGGAGAGCCGCAGGTTGGGGATAGTGACGCGCCAGAAGGTCTGCCAGTAGTTGGCGCCCAGGTCGAGCGAGGCCTCCTCCTGCGCGCGCTCCACCTTCTGCAACCCCGCAAAGATCTCGGTGGTGGCCACTGAGATCAACGCCGTGCCGTGGCCGAGGGTGATCGTGACGAGGCTCAGTCTCATGCCGGCTTCGACGAACAACATCAGCAGCGACAGCCCGGTAATGATTCCCGGCAGGATCAGGGGCAGCAGTACCAGTCGCCGGAA
>DATJKY010000064.1:0-3475 GCA_035490955.1 Terriglobia bacterium
GCGTGCTTCGGCGAGCGCCATCTCACAGGCGCGCTCGGTTGCTTCTGCAATCTGCAAGTTAGTTGACATAGGCCACCAATTCATACCGGCCGGAATCCATCCGGGGTTTTTTGGGGCTGGCACGCGAGGAATGTACCTTTCACGAGGCGCATTTTTCAAGGGTTTGGTTTGACGAGCAAATCAAAATAGTCCGCTCGGTGTGGCATGCAATCGAAGGCACGACCAAGACACTGCAAAGCGAGCGCTTCGTTGCGGTCAGTGCGGAGCTGCGCGAGATCCTCCTGGCGCTCTGGAAGGCCCAAGGCTCGCCGGCTGGCGGATACATCCTCGCCGGGCGCCGCGGCCGGCCTTCGAACCTCGACAACATGGCCAAGCGCAGCATCCGGCGCCGGCTTCGTGAACTCGGACTCGCCTGGCCTGAGTGGTACAGCCTGCGTCGCTTCCACGGAACCGCCGTCCGCGCCGAGTCGAATCTCGAGACGACCTCGCGGGCCCTCGGCAACTCCAAAGCCGTTGCCGATCGCCACTATGTGAAACCCTCTGAAGTGCTCCCGGACGTCAGAAAAGCGGTCAATGATGCGGTTTCCGGCCTCACCGATGTGCAACCGTTGTGCAACGAACGGGTCAACTAAAACCTGTAAGTGATTGGAAAGAATGGCGGGGACGACGAGACTCGAACTCGCGACCTCTGCCGCGACAGCATTTTCTCGATGGCCTATGGCTAGACAGTGCGGACCTGCATTCGTGCCCCATGGGTCGAGGGAAGGGAATTGGTGGGAGCGACAGGACTCGAAACCCGTGGCCCCCTGCGCCCAAGGTAAGAGCAGAAACGCTAAGTAGTTGGTTCGTCTAGCATTTTCCCATGTCTTGCATCACGGTTTTGTACGGTATTCGTCAATGTTTGTTCCCCAGTTGTTCCCACGTTATTGTCACAAGGAACTTGGGGAAGTGGTTTGCATGCTTCTGAGTTGCCGACACTCGGGGGCGGCCCCAGGCGCGGTTGTATTGATTACCCGTAATGTCGGAGGTAACTGAGGAGATAAATCCGGCCGACAGAGTATCTTTCAAGAACGAACACCTTCACTTATCCCGCCCGTCTCCTCCGCCCCTCCTGACTCGGAAACATTAGTCGCCGAACAATTACGTGCCCTGGCTCGTATTAGAAAAAGGGGGCCGTCCAGTTTGGCCTGCCGGACCGGTATGGAGCTGACACAAATGCCTATCCAGGGACTACGAATTGCGGTTCGCCAATTGCTGAAGTCGCCTGGCTTTACGGCCACGGCCGTGCTGATGCTGGCACTGGGAATCGGGGCCACGACCGCCATCTTCTCCATCGTTGAGGGCGTGTTGTTGCGTCCGTTGCCATTCCCGCATTCCGAAAGGCTAGTAGTTCTTGCTGACATTTTGGAAGGAGCCGACCTGGGAGGCAGTGGCGAGGCCGGGGTCACGGCTCCCGACATCCGTGCCTACACGCGAGATACGCACAGCTTCGAAAATCTTGGGGGATATTCGCAGCTAAATTACGAACTGTCTGGCGTTGGAGAGCCAGCCCAGGTGAATGCGGCTCGGCTGTCAGGCGGAGTGTTACCAGCACTCGCGGTCGCGCCTCTGATGGGCCGATTATTTACGCAGCAGGAGGATGACGGAAAGGAGCAGGTCACGGTCGTCAGTTACGGGCTGTGGCAGAACCGCCTGCACGGCGATGCGCACGTATTGGGGAGCAGGATTCTACTCGATCGCAAGCCATTCATTGTGATTGGCGTAATGCCACGAGATTTCGAGTTCCCACTGGTGCCGGGTCACCTGAACAGCAGTGAGCTCTGGGTTCCGATGAGCTTCACTGAGCATGAACTCACGACCGGGGCAGCATCCTGGAACTTCAATATGGTGGGACGGCTAAAGGCGGGAATCACTCCAGCTCAGGCACAAAGCGATGCGGAACGTGTTGCCCAGGCGACCATGCGCAACTACCCCGCTTTCATGTCGAGCCTGCACATTCATGCGGTAGTACGCTCGCTCCACGAAGAGACCGTTGAACAAGCTCGTCAACTGGTACGGACGCTGTTTCTGGCCACCATGGTTGTGTTGCTGATCGGCTGCGCCAACCTTGCTGGACTGCTGCTGGTCCGCGCTATCCGTCGTCGGCGCCAGATTGCGGTACGGATGGCCCTGGGAGCACCCGCGGGTACGCTGCTGCGCGAGGCACTGCTCGAAAGCCTCGTGTTGAGTGTTACCGGAGGTGCGCTCGGCCTGGGTTTGGCGGCGGTCGCGCTGCGAGTGGGCGTGAGCCTGCTGCCCGAGACGCTGCCGCGTATTGAAGAAATCGGCCTCGACGGACGGGTGGTACTGTTCGCGATCGTGCTCTCGGTGCTAACGGGCGCCGTTTGCGGACTGGCTCCGGCCTTCGCCGCCTTGCGGACGAACATCAACGAGACCCTTAAGGAAGGTGGGCGCACAGGAGCGGCGGGCGGGGGACATGCCTGGCTGCGCTCTTCGTTGGTAACTGGCGAAATCGCCATCGCTTTGGTACTGCTGGTGGTTTCCGGTTTGTTGCTGCGGAGTTTTGAGAAGATGCGCGCCGTCGATCTCGGCTTCCGCCCGGACCATGTGCTTACGGCCTCCTATTCGCTGCCACAAAAACAATACATAACGCAAGCAGCGGTGGATGAATTCAATCACGAGTTGATTCGCCGCGTGCAGCAGCTTCCCGGCGTGAAGTTCGCGGGACTGACCTCGTTTCTGCCAGCTTCCGGCGGCAACAGTAATAGTTCATTTATCGCGGAAGGCTTTGTCGCGCCCAAAGGCGCCGGCATGAACCTCGCCACCATGGTCACGGTGGAGGGTGATTATATGCAGGCCATCGGCGTTCCACTGCTGTCCGGCCGTTTTTTCACGCCGGCGGACACAGCGGACACGCAACTGGTGGCGATTGTTAACCACAAGCTCGCCGAGCACTATTGGCCCGGCTCGAACCCGCTTGGCAAGCGTCTCCGCCTGGGGATGCAAGAAACGAACACACCGTGGGTGACAATTGTGGGGGTAGTTGCGGACGTGAAGGAGTCCTCGCCCGACGTCCCCAACAAAGAACAGTACTACGAGCCTGTCGCCCAGGTTGAGAAGGACATAGGCCCCTTCGCCTCTCCCACAGATCTGAACGGAAATGGAGGCTACATCGTCGTGCGCACTGCGTTGGAGCCCGAGCAGATGGCCAAAGTTCTGCGTGCCACGGTCCGCTCAATTGACGCTCAGTTGCCACTGACTCAGGTTCAAAGCATGGAGCGCACGGTATCCGATAGCGAGGCCCCCCGCAGATTTAATACTGCCGTCATTTCTGCCTTTGCCATCGCGGCGGTGCTGCTGGCGGCGCTCGGGATGTACAGCGTCATCGCCTTCTCGGCTGCTTTGCGCGCACAGGAAATGGCCATCCGCATGGCGCTAGGATCGCAACGGGCCGGCATTCTGGGCCTCGTCTTTG
>DATJKY010000065.1:0-3333 GCA_035490955.1 Terriglobia bacterium
GGGGCTCAGATGGACCACGTCAGTGTGCGCCCTGCTTCAAGCTGGTGCGCGCAGCAGCCGCGCTCGATTGCCCAAACTCTTGCCAATGAAACAACAACGCATATTTCATGTACTGCGACAAGTAACTCCAACCGTGGTTCCCGGGGCGCAAGGCGAACTCGTGGTGGAACCCCTTCTCCGTCAGGATCTTGTCCAGCAGCGCGGCTCCTTCTTCGAAGCCGTAGCGGTCGTTGTCGCCGCAATCGAAGTACAGCTTCAGGTTGGCGAAGTGGTCGGGATGCTCGGCAAGCGTCAGAGGGCTATTGGCTTCCCAATAGGCCTCGTTGAGAGGCGAGCCGAACGGTCCCTGGAGTATACGGGCGTAGAATCCCCAGCGGCCTTCCGTGGGAATCGGGTTAGGGAACTTGGGCAGCAGGGCCGCACTCTGAGCGCTGGCAGCTCCGAAAACTTCCGGATGGCGCATGCCCAAGTGCAGCGCTCCATAACCGCCCATCGAAGTGCCGCTGATGCCGCGCGCCCGACGATCTGACACGGTTCGATATGTTCGGTCAATGGCGGGAACCAGCTCCTGAATGAAGAAGTCTTCGTAGCGTTCGTGGCCGTCGATGGAGTTGACGTAAAACGTCTTGCCGCCATCCGGTAGCACCACCAGAAACCTTCCCACTTGGCCCTGGCTCACCAGACTATCCAGGACCTCTTGGCCGCCCCGCTCGCTCCAGCTACGCTCGTTCTCAAAAAGACCGTGCAGGAAGTAGAGGGTTGGATAGCGCGCCGTGGATGCCGCGTAGTCCTCCGGCAAAGCTACGCAATAGCTGACTGAACGGCCCAGGATTGCGCTGGAAAGGGAGCTGCACTCGACCTTGGTGACCGCTGGACGAGGCGGTCTGGGGACGGGACCTGGAGAGGCTGCAACCACCCTCAGGAGAAGAATGGACACGAAACACGAGGTCAGTAGCACAAACAATCCCGTCCCCGCAAGGTACCGGTGGCAAGCTCGACCTTGTTGTGTTTTTGTTTTCATCGCCCAGCAGCTCGTGAAAACGTGGACTGTTCTAGTGGGAAGCAGACATGGTTTCGTGGGAGTGGTCCGTTTCTACGTAGATCGAAGCCTTACCGCTCTTTGAGGCGGCACCCACAGCACCACTGGTCTGCTTTCCGGCTCCGCTGCCGTTCAAGGCGCCATAGGCGTCCCCATGCACGCTCTTCAGGGCCGACTTTTTGGATCCTTTGGTGGTTGCTGCACCAACGGAGTCTCGCGCACCAGGGCTGGCGACGCGAAACTCCAGCACGTCTGGAGCGCCGGACGGTTGTGAAGCAGGGTTGCTGCCACGACTCTGGGCGTCAACCTCAGCCGCCTTGCGGGCGGCTTCGGCGGTGCTGACACGCGTGGCTTCAGCTAGCGTCGGCTTTTCCTTGGAGCGCGTTGTCGAAGACTTGGACTGGGCAGGCTGGCCTTGGTCAGGAGGTACCGGCGTGCCTTGCTGCGCCCAAGCCGGAAGGGCAGGGATGGAGCACACCGAAAACACTAAGATACCGAACACCTGTCGTCGCATATCTCGTATTCTGTCCTACGCTCGGGGTGCGCGTCAAGGCGGAGGAGTGTCGTGTGTACCGTAGTGGGTCAGTCATCCCCGCAGAGGATGTATAACCTGACCGTGGGCAATGCCCTACATAGGCGCTAACTTGAGACGGGAGTCGGCTTCTCGTTGCTCGTAAATCCAAAAGGGCAACTCCGTGAGTAGTCCAGAGTCTCTAGTCCGCGTAGGTCGGCTAACGCTAGTGTGCCGCAACGATTCGCCCAAACAGACCGTGAGATTGCCCCTTGATCCCGGCCGTGAAGAGGAGGTCGTTCTTTCGTCCCGCGAGTCCTCCGTTGCCGAAGGCCAGCCCCCAAAGACCTTCGATAGCGACCGGCGTCCCGTCGCGCCTCGACATCTGGCCCAGGAATGCACCCGTCGCGGGATCAAACGCATTAATGCGACCATCACCAAAATTGCCGATAAGCAAGTCGTTGCTCAGTTGCCCGAAATGGGCGGAGGCGAGAACGACACCCCAAGGAGCATCGAGCGTGCCTCCGGAGGCGAAGGTTTGAATAAAGTGCCCCTCGAGGTCGAACACATCCACGAAGCCTAAGCCCGGACCCTTAACGACGTCTTGCCTGGTGTGATCCTGCATGGCAAAAGTCACGTAAAGCTGGCCATCGACATTCTGGATGCCGAAGGGAGCGAAGCCGGGTGTGTCCGCGTCAGGGACGGTGTTCGGATCGGTGAAAAAGTCGACGAAGTTGAAGTCGGCGTCGTACTGCTCTATGACGCCATCGCGGAAGTTCGTTACGTAAATGAAGTTCCCCACACCATCGTTGCCTGTAGCGATCCCCTTGTAAACAGCGCCCCGTTGGAGTCCATTTACCGCGTCGGACGAGTTGTCCACAGTGAGAACGGCATTGGCAGGGTCGACGTCGAAGTTCCAGCCGCTGATAGTACCCTCCGCAGTGGCGAAGATGAAAAGGCTTGGTGCGGAAGCGCTGCCGTCGCCAATTACGAAGTCGGAAGTGTCGTTAAAGGTGACGCCGGTTGGCCTAGCCGGCCCCCTCTGCTCGCTCCCGGCGGGGCGAGGAATCCTGACGACAAGCGGCTGAGCGCGGCTGGGAAATGCTTGCGCTAAGAAGTGAACAGAATAAAGCGTGGCGAGCCCCCGGCCGTTATCCGAGATCCAAACTGGACCACTGGGACTGAAGGCCATGCCCCATGGATTGACCAGGTTCAGATCAAACCGGGGCGCACCCTGCTGCCGAACATCGGAGAAAAGGCTGACCTGCACGTAGCCTTGCGCTTCAGCAGGCACTGAAACGGCGGTCCAGAAGCCGGCTACAAGTAATGCGACAAGGACAAACCTGCCTGGGCGGAAGAACTCCCGCGATGCGGTCATTTAGTCGTCCTTCAGATGCCAACTCTGCTCTAGCTGTTTGCCGGTCGGCTCGAGACTCCCTAACCTTGCCAATGTGAACGTGCGGAGAAATGGTCCGCTACATCTTCCTGCCGAACCACCCCCCTCGCCCCCAAGCGCGTTAATATAACACGTTCGGCACCTGAGGGCAGGTTAAGAAGTTGTTAGGAATTTGCCTCATTCCACGAACTAGCCACGGGTTCCATCCCGCTCCGCCCTTGACATCCCAACGTAGGGCCGGGATTTCCCCTCGACTGCCCTGAAAACATGCGAAGCGGCCGTTCAAAACACCGGCTACGCGCCGCAGGCGCCCTGGAGTGCGGGCAGCTTGCTGCCGCTTTGATCCGCGAGCTTGCTCGCGGCCTCGCCTCCCAAGCTACGGTACAC
>DATJKY010000066.1:0-3913 GCA_035490955.1 Terriglobia bacterium
CGATGAGCAAAGATGGACTTGTGCCGAAGGTTTTCTCGGACGTGCACCCGCGCTTCCACACGCCCTATAAGGCCAACCTGCTGTTTTTCGTCTTTACGTCATTGTTTGCCGCGTTCCTGCCGGAGGATATCGTGGGCGAGATGACCAGCATCGGCACGCTCTTCGCGTTCGTGCTGGTCTGCATAGGTGTGTGGCTACTCCGGAGGCGCCGCCCCGACCTCCCGCGCGCGTTCCGGGTTCCAGCCGTTCCTTTTGTCTCGACCGCGGGCGTGATTGTCTGCAGCGCGATGATCTATGGCTTGGGCTGGACAAACTGGATGCGCCTCTTTGTCTGGCTGGTGATCGGATTGGTGATCTACTTCAGCTATGGGAGCCGGCACAGCAAAGTGAGTCAAAGTCGGGCCCTGAACCGTGTTGCCGAGTCCAATGGCGCAACGAGAATGGCAGACTGAGTGGCGAACCGCTGGGAACACAGCGCCAACGGCAACTCCGTAAAGCTGTATGATAAGGCCTGTACCCCCAAAGGCAGCGTCCTGCGCGCCGAAACCACCGTCCATAACGGCGACGACTTCCGCGTCTATCGACGCAAAGAGGGGTACCGAAAAAGGCCCCGTGCTTGTCGTCGACTACGTCGGGCCCAGCTCTCCCACCAAGCCGCAGCACGCTATCTCGACGCTTTCGCCGCAGTCGACAACTCCACCACTCTAGACCAACTGCTGCAGCGGCTTGAACAACCGCCACAATGGCGCCGCCCCCGCGGAGTAAGAATGCTTGACGCCGCACAAGAGCCAAGAGCAACAGCTCACGCCTTCGCGGTTTTTTGTTTTGGGCGTGATAAGACGTGAGATGTTTGTCACGCAGCAATTGCTTCTTGGTTTGCCTGGCTAAATCAAAAACCGACCACTTGTCCCCAAAATCTGATTAGTGAGGAAGCAATAGTGCGAACCGGGACGGACAAACAGGACTAAATCTGAAGCAGGGCGGGCCGCGTCGGTGGTCGCTAGTCTGCTGCTTTCAATTGGAAGACTTGTACACGTCCGTTTCCCGAATCCGCTACGTATAGCCGGTTGGCAGAGTCGATCCAGAGTCCTTCTGGACATATAAATTGGCCGACAGTCTGGCCCGGTTGTCCAACTGTTGACAAAGGTCGGCCATCTGGGCTGAACACGCGAATCGTCGAACTGTGGAATGAGCTGACGTAAATGTTTCCCTCATGGTCAGCAGCTAGTCCATTGTCCCGGTTCATCACTGGATCCGGTATGCGAGAAAACACGAAACTTCCGAGACCGAGAGGGTTGCCCTCCCGGTCCAATACCTGAACGCTAGTACCGTGGCCATCCAGCACGAAAACATGTCCATGATTGACCGCAATATCCGTAGGCTCATCGAATGTTGTAGCTGCTCCGCTGCCATCGCGCAGCCTACCGACTCGTTTCAGAACATTGCCATTGAGATCAAGAACAAAAACGAGATTACGTGGAGTATCGGAGAGATAGAGGTACCCAGCCTCAGGGTCGATAGCAATACCCGTGGGTCTGGCATACTCCGGTTCGCCCCGATAGTACCCAACGTAGCGCACGAAGTTTCCATTGTGATCGAACACGACCACCATGCCTCGTTCTGCATCGGCAACATAGATGTTGTCAGTGGCATCGACGGCCACACCGTGCGGTTGGCCCAACCGCCTATTCTTCCCACTTACGATGCGGAATCAAGTCTTGCCCTTGGGGTCGAGAACGTGAACGCCGTTTGCGGCCGGATCGCTGATAATAAGCCGTTGGAGGGAGTCGGTGACGACATGCTTGGGGGCATGGAACACACTAGGATGCCCATAGATATAGGTCAGGAAGCGATCTCGTGTCTCGGCCAGTCGTGAGTGGCCCTGCGGCACGACCTGCGCGTGCGCGGGCGGCTCGAAGTCTTCTGTCGGGTCGGAGGAGGCGCGCTATCGCGCTGGCCTCCGTCCGCCGCCCAAACTGCACGTGCAGATTTCCCGCATGCAGCTTTCACGAAGACTCAGGCTTCCGAGATGCCAGAGAAGGAATTAACCCAACCAGGTTGACAAGCCCGTGCTCGCGGTAGAGCATCCGCGGTGGCAACCGCTTCCAGCCTGCATTACGCCAATGCCTGTAGCGGTGCGACCAAATACGACGGAGGATCCAACGATCGGGACGGTTGAAGAGCAATCGGACGTGGGCGCGTTTGTAATACTCACCCCAACCCCGCAGGAGCGGGTTAAGTTCCGCAATCAGCTCCTTCGTTTTCAGCGGCAGCCTACGCTTGGTGCGATGCCGTATCCGATCCATGAAACGACGGATCGACTTTTCCTTGGGGTAGGCATATAGCGCTCCCTGTCGGGCCTGACTACGAATCCGGCTCTCGGGAAGATAAAGTTTCCGCTTCCCGCGCTTGATTTTGTAGCCCAGGAACTCGAAGCCGTGCTGAACGTGAACGATCCGCGTCTTCTGCGGATGTAATTCGACGCCCAGTTGTTTCAAGATTCGGCGGGCCGCGTCCACAGCGGCTCGTGCCTCTGCTGCCGATTTACAGGTAATCACCCAATCATCGGCAAACCTCGTCAGCTGATACCCTCTCAGCCGCATCTCTCGATCAAACGGCGTCAGGAGTACGTTACTGAGAACGGGTGAAACTACACCACCTTGCGGAGTGCCACGCTCGCTGGGAAAGAGCTGCCCTTCACCATAGCTTCCCGCCTTGAGCATCGCCTTGATCAGGCGAAGCACTCGACCGTCCGCTACTTGTTGGGCTACTAGCGTGAGAAGCTTTTCGTGGTCCACGGACCCGAAAAAGTCTCGGAGGTCCGCATCCACAATCCACTCCGACCCGCTTTGGATCTCTTTCCAGATCTTGCGTAGTGCGTCTTTCGTTGATCGCCCTCGCCGATAGCCGAAGCTGGCGTCATCGAATATCGGCTCGAAGATAGGCTCCAACCGATTGAGCAGCGCCTGCTGGCACACGCGATCATAGATCGCGGGTATGCCCAGCATTCGATACTCGCCCGGTTTGTCCCTCTTCGGGATGGGGTGTTGGCGCACCGGCAGAGGTTGATAGATGTCCTCTTTTAACTCCCGATGCAGCCGATCCAACTGCTGGCCCAGCTGCGCTTCGAAGGTCTCCAGATTCTGCCCCTCCCCACCTCCGCTGCCCCGGTTCTCCTTCACCTTCTCCCAGGCCATCTCCAGGTTCTTCCGCTTGTACACCTTGTCGATTAATGAATGGACCTTCTTGGTACCCGTCGGGTTGATCCCATCTACCAGTCTCCTCGGACGAGAGCGTACGGGTTTTTCGCTAAAGGAACTGTTCCGACCTCCCTCGTCTTTACTCATCTGGTTTCCTTTCTCTTCCCCACTATCTTCGCCGGCTGCCTTCCCCGACCCACTTCCGTCGCCGGTTGCCCGGTCACGTGGTTTTCCCCACGCTTCATAGGTAATCTTCAGCCGTCCGACTACTGACTGAGCTTCGCTCGCCACTTCGCTTTCGCTTATAGGTCCGCTTACTCCGGTGCCACCCGGAGACTCTGCCAGTCCTCCTGAGGTCACACGCTGCTCTTCCGTACCGTGCTGTCCGCAAACACCTTGGTGCGGTGGGTGAATGAGAACGCCTTCGTCTCCATAGGGCAGACTCGACCTTGCCCCACCTTTGGCCGACCGGTTCATCTTCAGGGTAGCCCCCATCGATTACGGCCCGGTACTTCTCCTCATGCCTTTCGGATTCCATCTTGTGTTGATCTACTTGATGGACACCCTGCCCTCCGGCTTTCGCACCACCGCTCCCGATCACGTTTGTCCACATCAACCGCATGTCCATCAGCGGACGGAATCCCGGAAACGACCCGTAACGCGGAAACATGTCTTGCACGGGCAGCGCAGAGTGCCCGCTTCCGAACATGTGC
>DATJKY010000067.1:0-21169 GCA_035490955.1 Terriglobia bacterium
GCCGTGTTCGAACGCTGGCAACATCTGGACCTGTAACATCACTCGTTCCTCGGGCTATCAGGCTCAGATCATCTGGGATTCATCCCAAACCTGCAATTCCGGGATCTGCACTACCAGCGACCAGGCGACTGAGGGTCTATACACGCAATACCGGGACCTGGCGGGAGACCCGGCGACGGCCATCGTTGGTAACGCTGTTGCGGTCGGACTGAAACCGATTATTCTCGAGAATCAAAACCCCTAAAGTCTGAGTCGAACCGCCTATTGAGAAAAGCCGTTCCCAAAACCGCGCGTCGCTGGCGGGTCCGTTTCAGGGTCAACGTGTCTTTTATCCTCTACCCCATTCCACCACTTCGCCCCTCTTCGGTCTCTAAGGCTTGGGCCAAGGAGCGGGGCAAATCAGGTAGTACTGGCAGTTCTTCCCGCCGCGCCGAATCACCTTCACGGTGGACTGGTAATGGAATTTCTACTGTGATCCTGCGTGTCTGTCCACTCTAACGCGTCCTCATCACCGCCTCTCTTAATGACTTGGGTGTTAGTCGTGCGGGTACTTGACAGCGATGGCGAAATGAATTAAAAAGCTAGAGCTTCGGAGCCCAAAGTACCGGGGTTGTATGCCGACGGCGAAAAGGCAAGAGGGTTGAATACCCTCTGTAGAGACCTGGAGTTGTTCTGCAAAGCTATCAGCCAATCGCACGATCCTTCCTGAACACCGGAAGGTGGAGGAAATTAGGTCCGGATCGCTGTATGTCACAGGGCGGAGCTTGGCTGATCGCTGGAAGCGACCACTGTTATCGCGAGAGCTAAGCGATCCGGAGGTAAAGAACTTGAGCAGGAATTTCGAACTTTTGCGCCGGGCAGAGACGGAGCAAGAATGGCTGGGCACGTCGCTCGCCCCGCCGCCTGCCCCAGCTCTCGCCGCCCGGCCGCAGTTTAGGAAATCGACGCTGGAGGAGGAAGCTAAACTCGTCCAGCGCCTGTTTCTTTCCGGCCCTGAAGCTCCTCGCACTGTAGTCTTTTGTGGCGCTGAGTTCGGTTACGCTCCTAGTTGGATCTGCGCCCGCGCTGGCGAGGTATTGGCGGCGCAGGTAACGGGGCCGGTGTGCACCGTAGACGCCAACTTTCGCGTTCCTCACGTGCACCAATGCTTGGAAGTGGAGAGCCCGTTGGGGCTTACGGATGCGGTGCTGGATGTGGGTCCGGTCCAGAACTT
This sequence comes from Terriglobia bacterium, assembly GCA_035490955.1. Classification (GTDB taxonomy): domain Bacteria; phylum Acidobacteriota; class Terriglobia; order UBA7540; family UBA7540; genus DATJKY01. The sequence goes on from DATJKY010000067.1 coordinate 1,214, forward strand.
CATACAGCAAACTCGGAGTAGCAATCTCTGGCTGCTGCCCTGCGGGTCGCAGGTTTCGGAGCTGGGCACTCTACTCAGGCCTGACCGCCTTAAGGCGCGTATGGCAGACCTGCGGGCGCAGTTCGATTACGTTTTAATCAGCGCTCAGCCAGTGCATCTAGCCGTCGACGCGGTCGTGCTCAGCCAGACCAGTGATGGGGTGGTCCTGGTGTTGGAGGCCAACTCGTCACGTCGCGAGGTGGCTCAGCAAGTGAAGCTCACCTTAGAAGCTGCCGGCGTAAAGCTGCTTGGAGCAGTGCTGAACAACAGAACCTTCCCGATTCCGGACGTTGTCTACCGGAAACTTTAGCGGCCGAACTCTCTGCTGATCTTCCATTAGGGTGGCGCATTTCTTCCTTGGGGATCCTAAACAAATGAGAAGCTCTCGACGCCGAATGCTCATGGACGCATTCAAACTCTTCGACTTGGGCATCATGGTCCTTTCGTTCTTGCTGGCGGCGCTGGCGGTTTACCAGGGGAGCCGGGTTTCGCTTGAAGAGTTTCTCTCCATGCGAGTAAAGGTGGGAAACTTCGTCCTGTTCTTCTGCTTCCTGCTGGGTTGGCACAACGTACTGAAGAGTTTCGGGCTTTATGAATCCTGGCGGCTCTCCTCCCGTAGCGCCGAACTGATTAACTTACTGAAGGCAACCTCCTTGGGCACGATGGTCATCTTGGCATTTGCCGTTGTTTTCAGGATTCGTCTGATTACTCCGCTGTTCGTGCTCGTGTTCTGGATTACCGCAAACGGGGCGGGCGTCGTCACCAGGCTGGCGCTGCGATACTTTTTGGAGCAGGCCAGGATTCACGGCCGGAACCTGCGCAACATGCTTATTCTCGGCACAAACTCCCGGGCGGTCGAGTTCGCGCGTAAAATCGAAACGAAGCGCGACCTCGGTTACCGTATCATCGGCTTTGCGGATACAGAATGGGCCGGAATGCGGGCTTTTCGAAGCATCGACTACCCCGTACTGTGTGATTTCACCGGCCTGCCTGGCTTCCTGCGCGAGCACGTCGTCGACGAGGTCGTCATCGCTTTGCCGATGCGGTCCTTCCACGCCCATGCGTCCGAGATCGCTAGCTTGTGTCAGGATCAAGGCATCACGGTACGCTTCCTCTCCAACATCTTCAATCTGAAAGCGCCGCGGCCAATGGCCGAGGAATTTGAGGGCGATTACCTGATAACGCATACGAGTGGTGCCATTGAGGGTTGGCCAGTACTGGTAAAGAGGATTTTTGACTTTGCGCTTTCGCTGACCTTGATTGTCCTATTATCGCCCCTGTTTCTAGTCGTAGCCATTCTCATCAAGCTCACTTCCCCGGGCCCCGTGTTCTTTACACAGAAGAGGCTCGGTCTGGCCAAACGCCGGTTTTCGATTTACAAGTTCCGAACCATGGTCCTTGACGCGGAGCGGAGGATACATGAGCTCGAGGACCTTAACGAGGTGAGCGGACCAGTTTTCAAGATTACGAAGGATCCGCGGGTCACGCCCCTCGGAAGGTTCCTGAGGAAGGCCAGTATTGACGAATTGCCGCAGCTCTTTAACGTCCTCAAGGGGGAGATGAGCTTGGTCGGTCCCCGGCCATTGCCGGTGCGGGATTATGAGGGGTTCAATCAGGACTGGCATCGGCGACGCTTCAGCGTGGTCCCAGGGATTACCTGTTTGTGGCAGGTGAACGGCAGAAGCTCCATTTCCTTTGAACAGTGGATGGAGTTGGACATACGGTACATCGACGAGTGGTCCTTGTGGCTGGACTTGAAGATTCTGGCCCGGACGATCCCTGCCGTTCTTAAGGGATCAGGGGCCGCTTGAGGCGGCGTTCGGGATGACTCCATAACCATGTTTGTTAGTCGTGTTGCCCTAGTCCAGATTTTGATCGGTTTGCGGGTGGGACCTTGGTGGCCGCAGCCGCCAAGGCGGTCTGCTCGGCACCGATATCGTTCATGCCGTGAGTCTGACCGCTTTCACGAGTCTGCTCCATCTCCGACTTGGAACTGTCGATCGTTCGCTCGTGTTTCCGCTACTCCCGGGGTCAATACCAGGATCCTTGCTGGGAGTGAGGTTCAGTACCGTTCTTCCCGGTCAGCCGTTGGTTTGCTGCTACAGATCTTGGGCATAGGATGCGGATGAAGTTGCCAGACTCGGTCACCCCTGATAAGTTTCTGGGATCTGCGGGCTGCAAGCTCAGTCTTGATGCTATGCCACTTCCCCCGCAGGCTTGGAACGGTACGGCCCGGGCGTTTCCAGTCGACCGGTGCGTACAGCAGTTGATGACGGAACGGGCCGCGGCGGCTCCAGGCGCAGTGGCTTTGGTGGCAGGTGCCGAGGTTCTGACTTACGAGCAATTGGAGATTCGCGCCAACCGCCTTGCCCATCACCTACGCACGCTCGGAGTGAGCTCCGATGCCATCGTCGGTATATGTTTTCACCGCTCGATCGAGTTTGTTGTCGCGGCTCTCGCCGTCCTGAAGGCCGACGGAGCTTACCTACCCCTAGATCCAGACTCACCGGCAGAGCGCCTGACCTTCATGCTGCAGGATGCCGGAGCGCGCGCGGTGGTGACGGCAGGGCGCAAGGCAGCAGAATTGGCAGCGAACCGCGGGTGCGTAGTGTCGCTGGATGCCGACGACGCGCGGATTGCCAGCCAGCCTTCGTCTCCGCCGCCTTGCAAGGTGACAGCATCACACTTGGCCTACGTCATTTACACCTCGGGTTCAACGGGGCGGCCTAAAGGTGTGGCCATCACCCACCGCAGCTTGCTGAACCTGATCTACTGGCACCAGCGGGCCTTCGCCGTGACTTCAGCTGACCGCGCCACCCAGCTGGCGAACCCAGGGTTCGATGCCGCCGTATGGGAACTGTGGCCTCACCTCGCGGCGGGGGCAACCGTTTGTTTCCCCAACGAATCCACACGCAGTAGCCCCGAGATGCTCCGCGACTGGCTGGTGACGCAGAGAATCACGATCAGTTTTGTTCCCACCGCGCTTGCCGAGCGCTTGGTCTTTCTGGAATGGCCGCTTGAGACGCGGTTGCGGGTCTTGCTCACCGGAGGCGATACGCTCCACTGTTACCCATCTTCTGCACTGCCCTTCTCACTGGTCAACAATTACGGCCCTACCGAATGCACGGTTGTTACAACCTCGGGGCGCGTGCTGCCCCCCGGACAACCCTTGGAGGCTCTGCCCTCGATCGGACGACCGATCGACAACGTCCAGGTTTACATCCTCAACGAGCGTCTGATGCCTGTTGCAGTGGGAACGCCCGGAGAACTGTACATCGGAGGGTTGGGAGTGGCGCGAGAGTATCTCCACCATCCTGAACTGACGGTCGAAAGGTTCATACCCCGCCCTGGTGTGAATGTCCCCGATGACTGCTTGTATAAGACAGGGGATCTGGCCCGCTATCTGCCGGACGGTCAGATCGCCTTCCTTGGTCGAGTCGATGACCAGATCAAGATTCGCGGGTACCGAATTGAGCCGGATGAAGTCGTCAAGGCCCTGAACGGGCACCCGGCCGTGGCGTGCAACGTGGTGGTGGCCCGGGAAGATAGCCCGGGTGAGAAATACCTCGTGGCCTATGTGGTAGCGGCCCCTGCGGCGGAGTTGGCAGCAGACGGGCTCCGGGACTTCCTGAAGTCGCGCTTACCCGATCATATGATACCGGCGGCCTTCGTGCGGCTGGAGTCCTTGCCGCTTACTCCCAATGGCAAGGTGGATCGGACGGCCCTGCCGCCCCCCAGTGCATCGAACACCGTACGGAACAAGTCCGGTGCGGTTCCCCGCACCATCGTTGAAGAACGTCTGGCTGAAATCCTGGCCGGCCTGTTAGGCTTGGAGCAGGTCGACGTGAACGACAATTTCTTCTTGCTGGGTGGTCACTCGTTGCTGGGGACGCAGGTTATCGGCCGGGTGCGCGACGCTTTTGGTGTTGAACTCCCCCTGCGCACGCTCTTCGAGCACCCGACGGTAAGTGGTATGTCCGCTGAGATCGACCGACTCATTTACTCCAAGTTGGAGGCAATGAGTGAAGAGGAGACTTACGAGGCCCTCGATTCCACAGGCAACTCCGCATAGAACCGGACCAAAGTGAATCTGAGCAGGAAAACCTCTGTCGCAGCGAAAAGGCCAGATCCAGTCCTCAGCCTTTACCACCTCCTCGATCCCGATGTTCTCGCCAATCCCTACCCTCTGTACCACCGACTCCGCACTGAGGATCCAGTGCATTGGGATCCTTACCTTCATGCGTGGGTCGTCACCCGCTATGGGGACGTGGTGACTGTCCTCACCGATTTCTCCGCCAACCGCACCCCTGCCCCTGAGCAGCTTACGGCGATGGGCTTGTCGGAGTTAAACCCCATCGCGCAGGTCATGGTCAGGCAGATGTTGTTCTTGGACCCGCCTGCGCACACACGCATTCGAAGCTTGGCGTCCGCCGCCTTCACACCTCGCCGAGTCGAAGTCCTGCGGTCCCACATCCTGGAGATCACGAACAGCCTAATCGACGTCGTCCAGAGCAAAGGGCGTATGGACGTGGTCGCAGACATAGCGGTTCCTCTGCCCTCAATCGTGACCGCCGAAATGCTGGGAGTCCCGGTTGGTGACCGGGAATACTTGAAGAGCTGGTCAGCGGACTTCGCCGAAATGCTGGGCAATTTCCAGCACAACCCGGATCGCGTTCCACGCGTGCTGAAAAGCGTGCAAGAGATGACGACCTACTTTCATTCCGCGATTCGGCGACTGAAGGACAATCCCCGCGAGGGGCTGGTACACTCCTTGATGACGGCCGAGATTCAAGGGGATAGGCTCACCGATGAAGAGGTGGTGGCCAACTCCATCGTCACCATGGTGGGTGGTCAGGAAACGACCACCAATCTCATCGGGAACGGGATGCTGAGTCTACTCCGCAATCCGGAGCAAATGCAGAAACTGTGTAGCGATTTCTCGTTGATTCCTTCCGCCGTCGAAGAACTGCTGCGTTACGAGAGCCCCAGCCAGCACACCGCCCGATTGGCTCCAGAAGACTGGGAACTTGGAGGCAAGAAAATTCGCAAGCATCAGGCGGTGATGGCGGTTATGGCGGCCGGGAACCGCGATCCGGAGCAATTTCCTCATCCCGATCGGCTCGACATCACACGCAAGGACAATCGACATCTTGCTTTCGGATGGGGCCCCCACTTTTGTTTTGGCGCCGCTCTGGCGCGCCTTGAAGGGCAGATCGCCTTCGAGAGTATCCTGCGACGGTTGCCCAACCTGAATCTCGAACCCGTGCCTTTGGTATGGCGGGAGAACCTGGGCCTGCGTGGACTAAAGGCCCTCCCGATGACGTTTGGGGAACAGCCTTTGCCAACGAAAGTTGCGCCCTCTGGCGTCCGACGTCAGAGGGGTATGGTAGCCTGACATGAACGACCGCGACGTCATGCAAGCTGGCTCGACTGTGTCCGAGGCCAAGCGCAAGCTGCTGCAAAAGTATCTACGTGGGGATATCGGCCAGACCGCGGCTAAGCCCATACCTCGGCGGCAAGAAGAAGGGCCTGCGCCCCTTTCTTACGGACAAGAGCAGATTTGGCTTCACACCCAACTGGCGCTTGACCTTCCACTGTACAACGAGCCGTTCACAGTTCACCGAGCCGGGCCTCTCGACGTGAAAGCCTTGGAGCGCGCATTCAACGAGGTCATCCGGCGTCATGAGGCGTGGCGGACTACCTTCCCCACGGTAGACGGGCAGCCGGTTCAGGCTGTGTCTTCAGCCCCGCCGGTGACCGAGCTCCCAATGACCGATCTTCGGAAGTTGCCCAAGCACAGGCGGGAGGCGGAAGCGCTGCGGCAGGCGGCCGACGATGCCCGCCGACCGTTTGATCTTGCCTTGGGTCCGCTATTGAGAGCCCAACTGGTGAGGCTTGAGGACGAAGAGTACCGCCTGTTCTTGACCCTGCACCACCTGATTGTCGACGGCCATTCCATGTATCGGGTGTTTCTGCCGGAGCTGAGCGCACTGTATGAGGCGTTCTCGACAGGAAAGCCGTCCCCGCTTCCTGATCTGCCCATTCAATATGCCGACTACGCCCAGTGGCAACGGAACTCGTTGAAAGGTCAGACCCTGTCCAATCACATGCGCTACTGGAGGCAGCAACTGGCCGGAGATCTGCCGGTGCTTCAGCTCCCTGCCGACCATCCGCGACCCAGGATCCAGACGTTTCGGGGTGCAACCCAACCCTTCGCGCTGCCCAAAACCTTGATTCAGGCACTCCAGGGGCTGGGTCAGCAGGCGGGTGCTACGCTCTTTATGACGCTGGTAGCCGCGTTCAAGGCGTTGCTATACCGCTATTCGGGGCAGACTGATGTTCTTATCGGCAGCGTCACCGGAGAACGGAAGCGGCCCGAGGTTGAGAAGCTGCTCGGTTTCTTCCTGAACACAGTGGTGCTACGCACCAATTTGGCGGGCAATCCGACTTTCCGCGAACTACTGAGCCGTGTGCGGGAAGTGGTTCTTGGCGCCTTGACCCATAACGAAGTGCCATTTGCGCACTTAGTGCGAGAGGTCCAGCCCAGGCGGGACTTCAGCCGCAGCCCCATGTTCCAGGTGCTTATAACCTTCGAACCTCAGCGGGCCTCCTACGAGTCCGGCTGGGATTTGACCCCGATCGACCTTGAAACAGGCGCCACAAAGTTCGAGCTGTGCCTCGTGCTGGACGACAGACCGGAGGGTGTCATCGGCCGGGTGATCTACAACAGGGATTTTTTCGATTCGGCAACGATCGCCCGGATGCTGGGACACTGGCAGATGCTGTTGGAAGGTATTGTCACCGATCCGGAGCAGCGCATAGACGAGCTGCCGCTGCTGACCCTCGCCGAGCGACATCAGTTGCTAGTGGAGTGGAACGATACTCGGAAAGCCTACCCGGACTCTCTCGTTCACGAATTGTTCCAGGCACAGGCGAAGCGCATTCCGGAAGCAGTTGCGGTAAGGTGGGATCAGCGGGAGCTAACCTATCGCGCGCTGGACTGCCGCGCCAACCTGTTGGCGAGGCATCTGCAGGCCTTGGGCGTTCGGCCGGAATCGCGGGTCGGGCTCTGCGTCGAACGGTCCCTAGAGATGATTGTCGGAATTCTCGGCATCCTGGAGGCCGGTGGTGCGTATGTGCCGATGGACCCAGCCTACCCCCAGCAGCGGTTGGCGTTCATGCTGAAGGATAGCGAGGTCTCCGTGCTCGTGACCCAGTCAAAGCTTCGGGCCAAGCTTCCGCCATGCAACGCCCGTCTGGTGTGCCTGGACGCCGAATGGGATCCGACGGCCAAGGAATGCCAGGTCACTCCGGACAGCCCCGCGAGCGATGAGAATCTAGCCTATGTCATGTACACCTCCGGCTCCACCGGCCTGCCGAAGGGTGTCCTGATTGCGCATCGGAACCTGGCTCAATCGACCAGCGCCCGCATGGGCTATTATTCAGAGTATGTGGGTAACTACCTGTTGCTCTCATCCTTCACCTTCGACAGTTCGGTTGCTGGGATTTTCTTCACCCTCTGTCAGGGCGGAACCCTTTGCCTGCCGCCGGAAGGCTTCCATGGCGACCCCGAGGAGCTGGCAGAGCTCATCTCCAAGAACCGTGTGTCTCAAATGTTGTGTTTTCCATCCCTTTATGGCTTGCTTCTCCAGCATGCACAACCCCAAGAGCTTGCTGCCCTCCGCGCTGTGGTTGTGGCGGGCGAGCCGTGCCCGAGAGAACTAGTCGAACGCCACTATGCGCTTCTTCCGATGGTCCCTCTTTTCAACGAATACGGACCTACTGAGGCTACTGTCTGGAGCACCGTGTACAGGTGTGACCCGCGGGAACACAGGGTTTCGGTTCCAATTGGCCGTCCGATCTCCAATACGCAATGCTATGTTCTGGACGCCCACTTCAATCCGATGCCGGTTGGTGTGCCGGGCGAGCTGTACCTTGGTGGGGATGGCTTGGCTCGCGGATACTTGAACCAGCCTGAACTCAACCATCAGAAATTCATACCCAATCCGTTCAATACCCGGCAGGATGAGCGCCTCTACAAGACGGGCGATTTGGTGCGCTATCTGCCGGATGGAAACCTTGAATTCCTCGGTCGAGTTGACAACCAAGTGAAAGTTCGCGGCCTGCGCATCGAACTGGGCGAAATCGAGGAGGCACTGACCCGGCATCCCGCAGTGAGGGAGGCTGTGGTGATAGCGCGTGAGGACGAGCCCGGCAACAAACGCTTGGTGGCATATGTTGCGAGCAGGCAGCCGTCGAATCCTCTCTCGGATGAATTGCGCGGCTTGCTCAAAAGCAGGTTGCCCCAATACATGATGCCCTCGGCATTCGTTGTGATGGAGGCGCTTCCCCGCACTCCCAACGGCAAAGCGGACAGGCGGGCGCTGTCCGCGCCGGAACTGGCGAACCGAGGTCAGGAAGCGGATCTCGTGGCGCCGAGGGATCACACCGAGGCTCGGCTGCTTAAGATCTGGCAAGTGATTTTGGGCCGTCCGGACATCGGTGTTACTGAGGACTTCTTTGCATTGGGCGGACATTCCTTGTTGGCGGCAAGGCTGCTCAGGCGGATGGAGAAGGAATTCGACCGGAAGTTCACGCTTGCAAATGTCTTTGAGGCGCCGAGCGTCGAGCAGATGGCTGCCCTGATGCGTCGGCCGGATTGGAGGCAACCTTCGAGCCACTTGGTGGTTCCGATTCACGCTGTGGGCTCTCGACCGCCGCTTTTTTGCGTCCGGGGCGGGCCACGCTTCAGGCTTTTGGCTCAGCGGCTGGGTCCCGATCAGCCGGTTTTTGGCCTTCACTTGGATACGAGTGAGGCGCGCCGATTATCATTTCCCTACAAGCTGGAAGAGATTGCCAGTTGCCTGGTCAAAGCGGCGCGTGAAGTCCAGCCAAAGGGTCCGTACTATCTTGCCGGTCTGTGCGTAAACGGCGCGATCGCCTATGAAATGGCTCGCCAACTGGTTGCCCAGGGCGAGCAGGTTGGGCTACTAGCAATGTTCGACGCGCAAAATGCAACCTTTTACATTGATTCTTGGCGACACGGCCGGGTTCACTCCCTCGGTCAACGGACCGTCTACCATCTGCTGAACTTGTGGAAATTGGAGTGGAAAGCCAAGGGGCCCTACATTCTGGATCGGCTGAAGGAGGCCCGGCGGAGGATCAACAGAATTATCTGGCAGATTGCTTACGAGTTGCAGTGGCGCGCCGATGAGAGTCGGATGAAAGATGTCGAGGCAATCGTACATCCGGCTGCAAGCGCTTATCATCCCCAGCCCTACTCCGGGTCTGCCATAATGTTTCAGTCCACCAAGTGGCCTGAGGGGGCTTACTTCGATTTCGCCCTGAGCTGGCGCCACCTTGTGGCTGGTGGCATTGAAGTGCACCGGGTCCCGGGGAACCACGCTGCCATGTTCCGGGATCCGAACGTCGATGTAGTCGCCGACAAATTGCGCTCCCAACTCTACGAGGCCAAGCAGGTCAAGGCGGAAGAAAGCACGTTCGCCACCGTCGGTGGCTAAGCATTCTTGCGCGGGGCTTGCCCTAGCGCCCGTCCAGGCGGCAGCAGGCCGTAGCCCTGCATCCCAGCAGAGTTTGCTCGGTTTTCTGTAGTTTGACGTCGATGGTCTTGCCAAATCCTGTCCCAGCAGAAGGATACACTGATACGACGGGTAGACCTCTACCTGGCGGCGCCGCGCTCCCTCTCGTTACGGATGGCGAGCGCCGAAAACTTCTGGAGGAGTGGAACAACACAAAGGCCGAGTATCCTCATGACCTTTGCGTCCATCAGCTCCTGGAAGCTCAGGCGGAACGTACTCCCGAATCCGTGGCGGTGGTATGTAGAGACCAGCAGCTAACGTATGGGGAACTGAACGCCCGAGCCAACCGGTTGGCGCACTATCTTGTCAAGCGTGGTGTCGGCGCCGAGGTACCTGTCGGGATTTGCTTGGAGCGTTCGTTGGAGTTGGCGGTGGCGCTGCAAGGAGTCCTCAAGGCCGGAGGAGCTTGTCTCCCGCTCGACCCCAAGTATCCCAAGGAACGGCTAGCGTACATGCAAGAAGACTCCAAAGCGCCGGTCGTGCTGATTCAACCCAGCCTGACGTCGGAGTTCACCGGTGCCACATCCCAGGTGGTCTGTCTGAGTCCGGGCCTCGAGAGCATCGCCCAGGAGCCTCAAAACAATCTTGACAGCGGCGTCAAGCCCCATAACTTGGCGTACGCCATTTACACGTCGGGCTCGACAGGAAGACCCAAAGGGGTACTTCTCACCCATCGCGGCTTGGTTAACCACCACATGGCGGCGGTGAAACTTTACGGTCTTAAACCCAGTGACCGGGTTCTGCAGTTCTCTTCGATCAGTTTTGATATTGCTGTGGAAGAAATCTTCCCAACGTGGGTTGTGGGTGGCTCTGTTGTTCTATGGTCGGAGGGCATGTCACTTGACCCGAGTGAATTCCTGCGCTGGATCCGCCAGCAAAGTGTTACAGTCCTCGACCTGCCAACGGCCTACTGGCACGAGTTGGTCTACGCACTCCCAGAATTGGAAGAGGGGCTACCTGTCAGTCTGCGGCTGGTCATCGTCGGGGGTGAGAAGGCGTCGGCGGACGCTTTTCGTTCCTGGCGGAAGTGCGCCGGCGAACGAGTTCGCTGGATCAATACCTATGGGCCCACCGAGGCTAGCGTCATCGCGACCGCGTATGAACCCGGCAAACAGGAGATGCTGACAGAGTTGCCCATCGGACGACCCATAGCCAACGTGCGTGTCTACATCCTGGACTCGCATCAACAACCGGTGCCCATCGGCGTTCACGGGGAGTTGTACATCGGCGGAGATGGGGTGGCCCGCGGCTATCTTAATCAACCCGAACTGACTGCCGAAAAGTTTGTTCCTGATCCGTTCAGCAGTGAGCCTAATGCGCGAATGTACAAAACCGGTGACTTGGCGCAGTACCGGCCCGACGGGAACATCGAGTTTCGCGGCCGCACGGACCACCAGGTAAAGATCCGGGGCTACCGCGTGGAGTTGGGAGAAATCGAGTCACTGCTGGACAAGCACCCGTGTGTCCGCGAAGCTGTCGTTGAGGTTCGAGAGTCAGCCTCCGGCGACAAGTGCTTAGTAGCTTATGTTGTACCCTCTTCGACGCCGCCTCCCACTGCGGGTGACCTGCGCGCCTTCGTTAAACAGACACTGCCAGAATATATGGTGCCGTCGGCGTTTGTGGAGCTAAGGGAGATGCCGCTTACGCCCAACGGCAAGATCGATCGGCGGGCGTTACCGGCCCCCGAACGCTCGGTCCTCTGGCCGGAGGAGGAAGCCAGGGCGCCACGAGACCGGCTGGAGTCTCAGTTGGTGGCTATTTGGGAAGAAGTACTCGGCATCCGGCCAATCGGGGTGCAGCAGAACTTCTTTGACCTCGGAGGGCATTCGCTGTTGGCGGTGCGACTCGTGCATCGGGTCGGGAAAGCCTTGGGCAAGAACTTGCCTATCGCCACGCTTCTCGAAGCGCCAACCGTCGAGCGGCTGGCCGGCTTTCTCCGCCAAGGTGGCTCGTCACTCCGGTGGTCCTCGCTGGTCCCGATTCAGACCGGCGGCTCAAGGCCTGCCTTCTTTTGTGTCCACGGCCTGGGCGGGACTGTGATGCGCTTTCACGCTTTGGCCCGCCATCTGGGCGCAGATCAGCCGGTGTATGGCCTGCAAGCTCAAGGCCTGGATCCGGCGCTTCCGTGCCACAACACGGTAGAGGATATGACAACACATTACCTTATGGAGGTGCGTTCAGTTCAGCCACAAGGACCCTACTATTTCGGAGGCTATTCTTTCGGCGGGTTGGTAGCCATCGAGATGGCTCGACAGTTGCTCCGCGAGGGAGAGGAACCACGCGTGGTGGCACTGTTCGATACATTTCCCGGCAAGCCGAAGTCGAACGCTTCGCTGTTCGTTAAGTTTCTGCGTAAGCCCATGCGACAGTGGCTGCCTTACCTCCGGCGAAAGGCCAGAGTACACGTGCAGTGGTACATCAACCGGCTCTGGTTCCCGCGCAGGATCGTAGAAGTCAGAGACGCTTGCCTTCAGGCTGAGGAGTCCTATGTGCCGCGAGTCTACCCCGGGCGGCTGGTGCTCTTCAAGCCGACTGAGAAGTCGCTGCGAAGCTATCAGGAGTCTCATGGTGGCTGGGACCAGTGGGCCGCGGGCGGGGTTGAAATCCATGAGATTGCTGGCGATCACGGCAGCATAACAAAGGAACCCAAAGTCCGTCTCCTGGCCCAAGAACTGAGGGCATGTTTCGAAAGGGCACAGGCAGCGTGTCCCCCGAGCGTCGGTCTCGGTCCGATGGAAGGAACGGAAGCCAGTCCTAGCGCCCGCCGGTGAGAGTAATGCCGAGCGCCTCAGAGGCCTGAGGTTCTACATGATGCTCGATTCATCAGTTTGGCCTGTTCCTTCCGACATGCCGGGACTGAGTGCTGACGAAGTCCACGTCTGGTGCGCGGCTGTAGATCACGAGGCCTCACTCCTGGACCGCCTCCAGCAGCTGCTTTCGGCCGAGGAGCGGGCGAAGGCGAACCGGTTTCGCCTCCCGAAGGCGCGGGCGGAGTTTGTGGTGGCACGCGGACTGCTGAGGATCATCGTTGGGCGATATCTGGATACGAAACCAGCCTACATGCAGTTCTGCACGGGCCCCCATGGGAAGCCTGCACTCCTGGCTCAATCAGGCCAGGCTGCTCTCCGATTCAACGTGTCACATTCCGGCGGGTTCATTCTTTATGCGGTCTCCCGTCAACGAGAAGTGGGTGTCGACCTGGAGCGGATCTGTTCTGAGTTGGCCGTTGAAGACCTGGCGGCGCGTTTCTTTTCGCCGCGGGAGAATGCAGCGCTACTTGGTCTCCCGAAGAACCGGAGAGGAGACGGATTCTTCGCGTGCTGGACGCGCAAAGAAGCCTTCCTCAAGGCCAAGGGTGACGGCCTCTCCCAACCGCTCGATGGCTTCGATGTATCCTTAGCCCCGGGGGAGCCTGCCGCGCTGCTTGGCAGCCGAAGCCATGCGCGGGATGTCGAGCGCTGGTCCATACGAGAAGTGCCGTCCATTCCGGGGTACGCGGGCGCTGTCGCCGGAGAAGGCGCCGATTGGGTACTTCGATGCTGGAGCCTCCGTAAGGGACAGCCGTGGACACACGTACTCGGATGATGATCTCGGCCAAAGGATCGATCGCGGGCGGCGGCAAGGCATTGGACACGCGTGTTCAAGAGCTTGGAGCTTCTGCAACAGGAGAGTCTGCTGCCCTTGTTGGCGCCCGGATTCCACCCGACCGCAAAACGGTACTCCCTGTGCTCATCCCTTGGGCCATGAAGGGTGGGCTGGCCATCCTCGACCAGGGGTTGATCTCCGGCTCCAACTTCCTAATTGGCATTCTGCTTGCGCGGTGGTTGCTACCTGCCTTATACGGCGCCTATGCGCTGGCCTTCGGGGTCTTCCTATTGTTAACGATGCTCTATGGATCCTTACTTCTCGAGCCGATGGGAGTTTTCGGTGGCTCGACCTACCGGTATGGCCTACGGGGTTACTTGCGGTCATTACTGTGGATTCATGTCGCCACCACTTTGTTGATCATCGCCGTCCTAGGTCTGGTGGTCGGTGCCGCCCGTGTCCTGCGGTTGCCAGACGGACTTCCAGGGGCACTGGCTGGCGTTACGGTGGCAGCCCCTTGCATCCTGCTGTTCTGGCTGGCGCGCCGGAGCTTCTACTTGGAGCTATCACCGGCGCGCGCCGCTATCGGCTCCGCTTTGTATTGCACGCTCGTGCTGGGAGGTTTGCTCCTGGCTTACTGGCGCGGGATTCTTTCCCCCTTTGCAGCGTTTCTGTTGATGGGACTCGGCGCCCTGGTGACTGCCGCGTACTTATTGGTGCGTCTAAGGTCCGAACTCTCATCAAGCCATCAGGGTCCCAACGTGCGGGAGGCCTGGCGCAAGCACTGGGACTACGGGCGCTGGGCTCTCGCCGGTAACGTGGCGTCGTGGGTTCCTGCCTACATCTTCTATCCATTGCTCGGCACTTTCTCGGGAATGGCCCAGGCAGGAGAACTACGAGCTTTGATGAATTTCGTCTTGCCCCTCGCCCAGGCCCAAGCAGCGCTGTCCATGCTCTTGATTCCCTATGCGGCCAGGATGTACGCGCAAGAGGGCCGGCGGGAGGCTGCGAGTTTGACGGTAAAGATCACGCTGCTGTCGGTAACCGCGGCAGCCCTGTACTGGGGTGTTGTCATCCCACTTCGGAGCCCGGTTTTTCACTTCCTTTATTCAGGCAGGTACACGGCGGTGGCTTCCTTGACGCCCCTGGTGGCCGTGGGTTCGATTTTTTGGACCGCTGCCTACGGATCCTCGATCGTCCTGCGGGCCATGGAATGCCCCGATTCGATCTTTAAAGCTTTCTGTGCTGCCACCGCCATATCGCTCGTCGTCGGAGTTCCGGCGACGTGGGCCTTTGGGCTAAGGGGAGCGGTGTGGGGCATCAACCTATCAGACACGTCCGCCTTCTTGATGGTGGTGTACTTGCTGCGCCGCAAACTGCGCCAAGCTTGATCCACGACCGAGTGCGCCATGACAACCCTTCGACGGTTTCGATACGCTCTTTCCAAGAGCCGGCTGCGGGTCCCTTTCGTCTTGCTTCGTCATCGTGGCCTCGACGTTCGAGATGTCTTTTTCGGCTCGTACCCGAGATCGGGTAGCACATGGCTGCGATTTCTTTTGTTCGAAACTCTGAGTGGACAGTCTTCGGAGTTTGGGAAGGTGAACACGAGCATTCCTAACGTCGGCCATCACCGCAAAGCACCGAGGCTCCTGCCCGGTGGAGGACGATTGATCAAAACTCATGAGCCGTATCGCAACTCATACGAGAAAGCTTTGTACCTGGTCCGCGATCCGAGAGACGTTGTGCTTTCCGAATTCGCTTATCACCAAGCCTTAGGTGTAGTCGGCGATGAATTCGATAGGTATCTGTTATCGTTTTTGCGGAAAACTGTAAGCCCGTTTGGCTCTTGGCAGTATAATGTTCAGACTTGGCTTCAAGCCAAAATGCCTCAGGGTCGAAACATAGTAGTGATCAAGTTTGAGGACTTGCGCGGAAACACCGCCGCGACGCTAGCTCACATTCTGGAGTTCCTTAACGTGTCTAGGGACAGCGAAGCGATCCAACGCGCAGTCGATAATAATTCCGTTGAGAAAATGCGTGAGAAGGAAAACCGTTCTCCCCAGCGCGTCTCGCAAAAAGGTCGCTTCATTCGCACGGGTACGGCCGGCGGATGGCGCCAGAGATTAACTGACCGCCAGATAGAACTGATTGAATCGTACACGCATGAGTTGTTGGCGAGTCTCGGATATCCGGCGGACGGTGCTTTTGATAGCAAGCTGAAGCAGCAATTGACGCCCGTAACGAAACCCTAACCGCATTATCCTGCCGGTGTTGAGCGCCCGGCGCTGATGCGCGTGGGAGCCTGGCAGGATGGCAAGGTCTCGCCGAAGGCACTGCGGCACTTCTCGAATGCTGTTTCCGTGCTTCGTGGGGCGTTGTTGCGCGAGGGTCGAGGCAGGCAACCTCCAATCTAGCTTAGCTAGCTAGACCCAAAACAAAGAACGCCTGCTGGGGGGGAAAGTGTACCGTGAGTTTGCCGCAACGGCCATTGTTACCACAAGCTGGGACGACGGGGCCCGGACTGATCTCCGAGTGGCGGAACTGCTACGTTCCCGGAGGCTATGCGGCACTTTTTACGTGCCGATCATGCCGTTCCGGCGATGCGCGGCGCTTTCGCATGAGGACTTGAAAGGATTAGCATCGCAGGGCTTCGAGATCGGCGCTCACGGGGTCGAACACGAGAACCTGACACGCCTCTCGAACCGAGAGCTTGCGCGAGTTGCTTCGCTCTGTAAGCAGACCCTAGGGGACATCACCGGTTCAAAAGTCAGCATGTTTTGTTACCCTGGAGGTCGATACAACGGAAGAGTGGTGGAGGGGCTGAAGCAGGCTGGGTACCAAGGAGCTCGCACCACTAGCATGCTGGCTATCCGGCTCGATTTCGAACCTTTCGAAATGCCCACTAGTTTACAGGCGTATCCCCACTCTCGGATGTCCTACTTCAAGAACGTCGCTAGGGCGCGCAGTATCGTGCGCTTTTGTGAATATGCCCGACACCTGGGTCATGCAGGCGGTTGGGTTGAACTGGGGAAGAGGCTGTTCGACCGGGTTTCGCAAGCCGGCGGATTGTGGCACCTCTGCGGGCACTCTAGCAGGATCGAGCAACTTGGCCTTTGGCGTGACTTAGGCGAGTTGCTGGATTATGTCTCCGGCCGAAAGGGAGTGGTTTACATTCCCAATGGAAGAGTGCTGGAATACCTCCGCGCGCCGGCGCCGGCCCTTCAGCAGATCGGGAGAGCGCCTTGAAGGTGCTGTTGGTTCATAACGGGTACCAGCGGCCTGGGGGAGAGGACGTCGTTTTCGAACAAGAGCGCAGCTTACTCGAGCGCGCCGGGCATCAAGTAGTCCTCTATCACCGAAGCAACTGGGAAGTGGAACGCTATTCGGGCGCAAAGCGACTTGCGCTAGCCAGGAATACAATATGGAATTCGGCGAGTCGCCGGGAGATCGCCAAGCTGATCGCCCGAGAGAAACCTGACGTCGCGCACGTCCATAACACCTTCGTTGTGGTTTCGCCCTCGATCTTCTCGGCGTGTCAGGCAGGGGGTGTTCCTGTAGTCCTGACGCTGCACAACTACCGGCTTCTCTGCCCCGCGGCTACCTTCTTTCGGGATGGCAAGATTTGCCAGGAATGTGTGGAGCACGATCTGTCGCGGAGCATCCGTCACGCTTGTTATCACAACTCCCGCGCGACAACGGCAGTGGTGGCCCTTATGCTGACCCTGAATCACTGGCGGCGAACTTGGACAGACGGCGTCAACCGCTTCGTGGCTCTGACCGACTTTGCTCGAAAAAAGTTTATCGAGGGTGGACTGCCAGCGGAGAAGATTCTGGTCAAGCCGAACTTCGTTCATCCGGATCCGGGAGCGCGAACCGAAGGCGGAGAGTACGCGGTGTTCGTTGGACGTCTTTCCCCGGAGAAACGGGTGAGTACGCTGCTGGCAGCCTGGGGCCGGCTGCACAGCAGCCAGATTCCGTTGTTGGTGATCGGGACCGGTCCTCAACAGGATGAGCTTCAGGCGGAGGCTGCCCGGTTGAACCTCTGGGCCATTCGCTTCGAGGGACAAGCGACGCGGGAACGAGCGATAGCGGCCATTAAACGGGCGCGTTTCCTCGTTTTCTCCAGCGAGTGGTATGAAAATTTCCCGGTAACTATTGGGGAAGCCTTTGCCTGTAGCACTCCGGTGATCTGTTCAAAGATGGGTGCTATGGAGGAAATCGTCGAGGATGGACGGACGGGATTGCATTTTATGCCTGGCAACGCTGAAGATTTGGCGTATAAGGCGGAGTGGGCGTGGTCTCATCCGGAAGCCATGCGGGAGATGGGGGCAGAAGCTCGGCGGGAATATGAGACCAAGTACACGGCCGAGAAGAATTATCCCCTGTTGATGAAAATCTACGAGGAGGCGCGAACGGCGGGTGCATAGCGTTGCCTCGGTTAAGTTAACAGGCGGGATACCCCAATTTCCGGTCCTGGGAGTTCGCGTTCACGCCCTCCAGATAGCCGATGTAATTACCCTAGTGGAGCGCTGGATACAGGAACGCATGTCTGGTCACTACATCGCCGTAACGGGCATGCACGGTTTGTCGGAGGGCCTGCGTGATCCCGGTCTCCGGGCTATCCTGAACGCGCCCGAATGCCTCCTAGTCGCCGATGGCATGCCTTTGGTATGGCTCGGCCGCCATCACGGGTTTCCTATGGCTCGTCGCGTTTACGGGCCGGAACTGATGGAAAGCTTCCTGCGTCAGACGGGCAGCCGGTACCGGCACTTCTTTTACGGGGGAGCACCCGGAGTGGCGGACGATCTGCGCGAAGTGACATATCAACGCTTTGGCACCCACGTCGTAGGGACGTACTGCCCGCCCTTTCGACCCTTGACGGACGACGAAAGACGGCCAGTGGTCTCCCACATCAAAGCTGCTGCTCCGGACATACTCTGGGTGGGCCTGAGCACGCCCAAGCAGGAGCGTTGGATGTCGGAGTATCTACCCCTCCTCGACGTACCCGTACTGGTCGGTGTGGGAGCAGCATTTGATTTCCTCATCGGACGCGTGCGGCAAGCGCCCCTCTGGATGCGGGAAAGGGGATTAGAGTGGCTATTTCGACTTCTGGTCGAGCCACGAAGATTATGGAAGCGGTACCTTGTTAACGGATCACAGTTTTTGTGGAACGTATCGCTGGAACTTCTGAATTTGAGGACTTTCAACCAACCTAGGAGGAAGTAAGTATGAACTGGCAAGGGTGCAAGGTCTTGGTGACCGGTGGCGCGTCTTTCATCGGGTCCAATCTGGTGAAGAGCCTATTGAAGTGTGGCGCAAAGGTGCGGGTAGTTGATGACCTCAGCAGCGGAAAGCTGACAAATATCAAGGCGCACCTCGACGCCGGAGAGGTTGAACTGATCGAGGCTGACTTGCGGCAGATCGGTGTGGCGGAGCGCGCGGTCGAGGACATGAGCGTTGTGTTCCACCTCGCCGCGGATCACGGAGGCCGGGGCTACGTGGACCTTCACCAGGCCGCCTGCGCAACAAACCTGATGCTGGACGGCGTAGTTTTTCGCGCCTGCCATCTGGCCGGAGTGGATAAGGTCGTTTATGCGTCCTCGGGCTGCGTCTACCCCAACCACATTCAAACGGATCCCAACCGGATTCTTTACCTGAGCGAAGATATGGTGGGGCCGCCATACGACGCGGACAACATGTACGGCTGGGCCAAACTGATGGCGGAAATGACCTTGCGCGCCTATCACCGGGACTGGGGCTTGAAGTCCGCCTCCTGCCGATACTTTACCGTTTACGGGCCGCAAGGAGTAGAGAATCACGCCGTCATCGCTATGATCGGACGCGCGTTCGTGAGACAGGATCCCTTCGTGGTGTGGGGCACGGGGGAGCAAATCCGCAACTGGACCTACATCGACGACATCGTTCGGGGAACCATCCTTGCTGCCGAGAAGATTGACGACGGCACGGCAGTCAATCTTGGCACCATGGAGCGCATCAAGGTCATCGATGCCGCCAGGGAAGTCTGCAGGCACTTGGGTTACAGTCCTAAGTTTGAATTGCATCCTGAGATGCCGACGGGACCCTACAATCGGGTGGCCGATAATTCTCTGGCCAAGAAATTGCTGGGCTGGGAGCCGGAAGTTAGTTTCATGGATGGCCTCCACCGCACGATCCAATGGTACATCTCAACCAAGACGCAGGAAGAAGTGGCGGCCGACCTGCAAGCGTTACTCACTGAGCGGTAGTCTGCCCGAAAGGAAGAGTTCGGGACTTCTTCGCCAGGGGCAGTTGGTCAGAAGCCCGGGTGTCTGAGCGAGCAAGAAAGGTCGTGGCTTTGCCAGCTGCGGTCCGGAAGAGCTGAAGCCTTTCCGCGCCTCAGACCTAACGCTAAACTTCCTGTAGGCTCAGCCGCTTGCCGGAAAGCCATGAGGCTTTCCGTACAGTCTTGACTATGGACAAGTTTCACCGCCCGGCATGAGAATAGGTGCCGGAGGCCCCAGCGAATTATCAATAACTTACGACTTTTTTCGAAGCAGCAGCAGCCTGTGAGTAGCGATTTTTCAGACACCTCTCCGTTGGGGCTCTCCAAGTGCGGAGTGCGGCTGAAGCTATCAGAGGTCGCAAGCGATTGCGAAGATAGTCTGAAAAGAGGTGTTTCTTAAATGCCAGGAAAGAGGTCGCGCTTCACCAGGGTTCTTTTCTGGGCCCTTGCAGTGATGGTAGCCTCGGAGCT
>DATJKY010000068.1:0-2607 GCA_035490955.1 Terriglobia bacterium
TATCGACATCTTGCTGGACCTTGCCATCCAGATTGCCGACGGGTTAGACGCGGCCCACGCCAAAGGCATCACCCATCGCGACATCAAGCCGACAAATATCTTTGTGACGACGCGCGGGCAGGTGAAGGTTCTGGATTTCGGGTTGGCCAAACTAACCGTACGGGCGGGCCTCGTGCCCGCCCTAGCAGAGCGCCCACAAGGGGCGTCCCTAGACGACACTCCGACTGCCTCGATCGGTCCAGATGCGCTCTCTAGCCCCGGTCTAGTGATCGGCACCGTCGCCTACATGTCGCCGGAACAGGCACGGGGCGAAGACGTGGATACCCGCACGGACCTGTTTAGCTTCGGTGCCGTGCTGTATGAGATGGCCACTGGGCGGCAGGCGTTCGAGGGCAGCAGCACAGCCGTGATGCTCACAGCTATTCTCACTCAGGCCCCCGTGCCACCTTCGAAGCTGAATCCCGATCTGCCGGCGAAACTAGAAGGGGTCATCCACAAGGCGGTGGAGAAGGATCGCGAAGTGCGTTACCAGCATGCGTCGGACCTGCGCGCTGACCTCCGGCGCCTGAAGCGAGACACCGATTTGGCGCAAGCCACAGCAACGCGACGTCCGCTGGCCGCCAAGGGCTGGCAGTTGGCTGCGGCTGCACTGCTTCTGGCGGCGCTCGTCACGGGAGGCTACTACTATCTCCATCGTGCGCCGGCGCTGACCGAGAAAGACACCGTTGTCCTCGCCGACTTTACCAACACCACGGGCGATCAGGTCTTTGACGGCGCGCTGCGGCAAGGCCTGGCGGTGCAGCTTGAGCAGTCGCCCTTTCTCAGCCTCGTGTCCGAGGATCAAATCCAGCGGACGCTGCGCATGATGGGTCGGCCGAGCGATGCGCGGCTCACATGGGATATCGCCCGGGAAGTCTGCCAGCGAACAGGGAGTGCCGCGGTTCTGGACGGCTCCATTACTAGCCTGGGAAGCCAGTATGTCCTGGGCCTGAAGGCCGTGAACTGCCGCACGGGCGAGACCCTGACGGAGGAGCAATCAACAGCGGCCCGCAAAGAGCAGGTCTTGAGGGCGCTCGGTGAGGCAGCCGCGAAGCTGCGCAGCAAGCTGGGCGAATCGCTCAGTTCGGTGCAGGAGTTCGATACGCCCATCGAGCAGGCCACTACCCCCTCGCTTGAAGCCCTTCAGTCTTTCAGCCTGGGGATGAAGGCGCGGGCAAAGCAAGGTGATCTCGCCTCCGCTGTGCCTTTGTTCCGGCGGGCTATCGGCCTTGACCCGAATTTCGCCACCGCCTATGCCTTCCTCGGGGTGACATACAGGAATCTCGGCGAGGCCATCCTCGCGGCGGAGTGCACGCGCAAGGCCTATGAATTGCGCGGGCGGGTGAGCGAGCGGGAGAAGCTCTTTATCGAGTCCAATTACCATTCATTCGTTACGGGCGACCTGCAAAAGGCACTCCAGGCCTATGCACTCTCAGCGCAGACCTACCCGAGGGACGCCACGCCGCGGGTCCTCGCAAGTCGGGTCTACCGCATTCTCGGGCAGTACGAGAGAGCCCTTGAGGAAATGCGCGAGGCCGTACGGCTCGATCCAACAGCCGGTACATCTTATGCCGGCGTCGTCTATTTCTATCTTTCCTTGAACCGCTTAGAGGAGGGCCGAGCCACGGCCGAAGAGGCGCAGGCGAAAAACCTCGATTCTACTTACCTGCGCTTCGCTCTGTATATGCTTGCCTTCTTGCAGAACGATACGGCAGGGATGGCGCAGCAGGTAGCCTGGGCGGCGGGCAAGCCGGGAGTGGAAAATGTGCTGCTAGCCAACGAAGCCGATACAGCTGCCTATTCGGGGCGGCTGGGTAAGGCCCGGGAGCTTTCCCAACAGGCAGTCGCTTCCGCCGAGCGGGCCCAAGAAAGGGAAACGGCCGCCCGTTATGAGGCCGATGCCGCGTTACGCGAGGCCCTTTTTGGCAATGCCGCCGAAGCCCGGGACCGGGCCGGGGTGGCACTGGGGCTTTCGGCGGGCCGGGATGTTCAGTATGGAGCGGCCCTAGCTCTGGCCCTTGGCGGGGCTACAGCCCGGGAGCAGGTCCAGGAGATCGAAAAACTGGCAGATGATTTGGTCCGTCGCTTTCCAGAAGATACAGTGGTGCGGTTCAACCACCTGCCAACCATTCGTGCCCAGCTCGCTCTCAACCGCGATGATGCTTCGAAGGCCATCGCGGCTCTGCGGGCTGCCGCTCCTTACGAACTGGGGTCACCCACCGTTGGTGTTTTCTCGGCCGCTCTGTATCCTGTCTATGTGCGGGGGGAAGCCTATCGCGCCGCGCATCAGGGCCGCGAAGCCGCGGCCGAGTTTCAGAAAATTCTGGACCACCGCGGTGTGGTGTTCAATGAACCCATCGGTGCTCTAGCCCATCTCGGCCTCGCCCGCGCCTACGCGCTCTCCGGTGAGACTGCCAAGGCCCGCACCAAGTACCAAGACTTCTTCGCACTCTGGAAAGACGCCAACCCCGACATTCCTATCCTCAAACAAGCCAAAGCGGAGTACGCTAAACTGCAGTAGCGACGAACGCCGAGCGTGCTATCAGGCCTGCGCTGTACGTCGTCTTT
>DATJKY010000069.1:0-2874 GCA_035490955.1 Terriglobia bacterium
GGAAAATCAAAGGGATGGTCGTAGCCCGGCTCAATGTCGCCGGTCTGCGAATAATAGGGCCATGTGTCGGCCACCACGCCCTGGCCTCCGTGGTCCACAAAAGTGATCTTGGTAATCAGCTTGGAGGACTTGTATCCATACTTGAAGGGCATTACCAGGCGCAGCGGCGCGCCGTGCTCCGGCGTCAGGGGTTCTCCGTTCATCCCCAGGGCGAAGAGCGTCCGCGGGTTCAACAGTTCGTCCAACTTCAGATAGTCGTAGTACAAGTCGGCGCAGTCCAGGCGAACGTGTGTGGCCGAGGATGTCGGACTTGCCACCCGGAAGATCTCCCCGCAGCGAAAGCCTTCCCACGAGATCCGCGCCGACCAGCATTGTACACACTTCAACCGGCTGGTTTGCTGCACGGACTTGAACTGCTTCAGGTCAGCGAGCTTGAGCTTCAGGGGCTTCTCGCACAAACCGCCGATCCCGAGATCCCACTTGGCCGGATCGGGGGCGGCAATGGGATTGAACTCCATTACCTTCAGCTTGAAGCGATCTGGGTTGTCAGTGGGGATGATCAGCCTGCGACCCTCCACGTCAGTGCCGGCAAGCGGCGGGACGGGCTGAGGAAGCGCGGGCAGACGGGCCGGAAACGCCCCCCGCCGTGCAGCCCAAGCGGCCGCCGCCACGCCGGCGCGCAGCGTTGCCTTTACGAAGCGCCTGCGGTCCATGGGTTCGCCCTCTGAGAGAGATTCTAGCACACGCTGATGAAGACTGCCCAACCCACGTGATTATCACGATTGTCACCGGGGCTATTCAGACCGGGCGCAAATAAAGGACGGGAGTTAATGGGAATCAGTCCTCAGCACAACTTTTCATGGCGCGATCCAGTAGGCTCCAAACCAGATTTTCAGCAATGAAGAAGGGCTTTTCGATAAGGCCGAAGTGGAGTTTCTGCTCCGCCTCAACGTACGTCACCGAGACTCGTACTCCCTGTTGCTCAATCGTGCCGCTGTCGCCCACAGGGGGTGTTACGCCTTGTGACTGGAAACGCTGTTTAAGACAATCGAAGGTGCTACGCGTGATGCCCTGGTACTCTTTGGTTTCTGCCATTTTGGTATTCTACAACGTGCAGCCAACATTGGGACACTACACCCACGCTCCGACCCTGCCCCAACGGATTAACTTGGCACTTGGCCGTCTTGGACCCAAGGCGCTCCTCCTCGCCGGCCTATGATGAAGGAGCGAAGCGACTCCCAGCCTGAAAGGACGTGCTAGGAGTGTGGCCCTCAGTCTATGATCTGTCCTTCCTGATCCTCTGCCGGTCTCAGCCAGTCCCTGCTCGAAGCCTAGGGCGCGGCCGTGCGCCTCACGGAGCACCCTGTGGGTGGCGGAGTCTCCCTACAACCTGGTGCGCGTCGTTCGCAACGGCAAATGGTTGGTCCTCAAGCTGAACGACGAAGGTGGCGTGCACACCATCCGCGATGAGCGTACCGGATGGACAGGGCACTACTATGATGACTTCGCGCTCGGGCCTTTGCTCGCGCCGGCACGGAACCTGCTGGTGCTGGGCATGGGTGGCGGCGGTTCCATCGCCTCGACGAGGGTGACCGCGCCCAACATCGATATCGATGCGGTGGAGATCGATCCCAAGGTGGTTGAAGCAGCCACGCGCTTTTTTGGAATCAATCCCCATGATGGGAAGCTCCGCGTTCATGTTGCAGACGCACGCCCTTGGCTGGCACGGGGTGAGGAGCAATACGATCTCGTCCATGTCGACCTTTATCAGGGCGGGCCTTACATCCCCTTCTACCTCGTCACCGTGGAATTCTTCGGAGCGGTTCGCGCCCACATGTCTCCGGAGGGTTTGTTGATGATGAATCTGTTTGATAATAGCCCGAAGCACGAGTTGCTCGTGTCGACCGTTGCCACATTGGAGCGCGTGTTTCCGACAGTGGTAGCACTCTCGGTTGGCTACGGGAACCGTATGCTCCTGGCCTTTGGGAAGGAAACATCGGAGGCTTCGATTCGCGCGCGTTTGAACAGATACGAGGGCGACGAAGCAATTAAGCGCCTCGCGAGGCGGGCTGCAGCGCAAGTTGCCGAGTTCCAGGTGCCTGCCGGAACTACTGTGTTCACAGACGACTTTGCTCCTGTCGAAGAAATGACGCGGCGCATGCTGAACAGAAACTAGTAGATCCGGCTGGCGCAAACCTTGAGGTCTGCGTTGCTTCCTTGGTCGATACGGGACCGCAGACCTAAAGGTCTGCGCCAGCCCTATTGCCATCTTATTTTGGAATCGATCGACGAGCAGACTGAGCTGGGCCGCGATGCCTACAGCGCAACTCACAGGCTAAATCCCAGCGCCAGCGCGCCCGCGAAGCTGGAGCCGGCAAAGTTGACGATGCCGTTTGTAACCAACCCGCGCCGTTCGAGTGTGGCTCCCAGGAGGCTATCCAGCAGGTTGCCGGCGGCCGCCGCGCCCAGCGCCAGGGCCGCTCCGCTCCGGCTGCAAAGGCCCAGGCCATAGCCGAGACCCGCCACAATTGCCGAAGCCGCAAGGCCCGCCAGCGTCCCGCCCCAAGACACTCCGCCGTTCTCGCCGGCAGGAACGGGCCTCAAGTCGGTAATCAAATAAGCCCGAGGCGAAAGCCACTGACCGATTTCGCTGGAGACTGTGTCGCCTGCCGCCTCGGCCAGAGCAGCAATCAGCGCCAGTAGAAACGCCGCTTGGTGCTGCGTGGTGATGACAAGCAGGCCAAAAAACGCCGCTGCCACCGTGTTCGCCACCGCCTCGCGCCAGGTTCGGGCTCCGCCGCGGCGCTCAGCGACGCCGCGGGCGGCCTTGTGCGCGTATCCCAGGCGAGTCGCCGCCGAGCCTAGCGCGAAGAA
>DATJKY010000070.1:0-3146 GCA_035490955.1 Terriglobia bacterium
AAAAATCTGAAAGCACTCCGTGTCGGCCGCAGGCAAGATTAAGAAAGCGCAAGCGCCATCCGTCGGGCTAACCGCTCCGTAGAGGTAAATGAATTCACGAATGAGCTGCGAGGCGACCGCTGGTCTCACACCTGGGGGAGCCCAGCAAGGCCGCGGACGGTTCATCCGACCGAAGCGAGCTTCGTCGGCAAACATGATCCGCAACCGACGACCACGCTTTGCGGCGATCCGTTTGGCTTTCCTTACCGCCTCTGCAAAGCCTTTTTTTTATAGTTGTTCTGCGCTTCGATGTCTCGGTCGGGATGAAAGGGGCGCGGCATCAGCTTGCGCCAATCGTGGCGGTTGAGAACATTATAGATCGTGCTGTCGCTGGTCGGGTGCCCGATCGCCGCTTCATACGCCGCCTTCAAATCGTGGATGTTCAACATCTCTCCGGCACCCGCGGCTTTGGCAAAGCGATCGAGCAGGGCCTTTTCCTCGGCCAGCGTCATGTTTTCCCGGATCCGCCCGCCACTTGGTTTAGGCGCCAGCGCCGCGCGTCCCCCGTGGTCGTAAGCCATATGCGCGCGGTTCACCGTGCTCAGAGACACCCCAGTGGCATCGGCAATCTCAGGCTGAGTCATCCCGCTTTCGCGTAGTACCACCATCTGGATTCGTTGCCGTGTCTTCGGATTTTTCTCGCACTTGAGCGCTCGCTGCAACCGCCTCACCTGGCGAGTCGCGTGGGGGAATTTCACCCCCACGCGCTCCTAGACACGTACGTGAACCTCTCGGTTCATACGGCTCCCGATGTTCGGCCATTGCCATACAGCAAGCACCAGTGGGCAAAGAGACGCGGATTGTCACGAACAACCCGTGCAAGCCAGTCCCGTGCCCTTTTCGGCCGCCTGTGTAAGCGCCGATACTTGTTGCATGCCCAGCGAATCAGAGAAGCGTCGATCCGATATAATGTACTCACAAGGATCGACTTATAGAAGTGACCGTAGTAGTTGATCCAACCTTGGATGATCGGATTAACCCCTCGAGCCAGATCTTCCAGGGATTTGTCGCTTCGCCGGTGGAGTTCCCACTGACGAACCGTCTGCCGGATTGCCTTTAGTGCCTTCGGACTGGCAGCGGGCAGAAATGAGACGCCATGTTGACTACCTCTCCAGATCGCCGACCTCGGCCGGAACCTGTAGCCGAGAAAATCAAACGACTGGTTCAGATAGTCTTTACGCCGGTTTGCGTCCTTGCAATAGACAAGCTTCGTCTTCTGCGGGTGCAGAACCAGCCTGCAGGCCGTGAAACGGGCCTCCAGCGCGCCCCATAGTGCTCGTGCCTCACCCTCGCTACGGCAGTGGCAGATAATGTCGTCCGCGTACCTTTCGAACGGAATGCCCGGATAGTTCCGCGTCATCCACACATCGAAAGCGTAGTGCAGAAACAGATTCGCCAGAATCGGTGAGACAACACCGCCCTGAGGAGTTCCCGCCGCGCGCGGCACGACACTACCGTCCTCCGTCTGTGCCGGGGCCTTAAGCCAGCGCTCGATATAGAGCAGCACCCAAGGACAATCCGTTTGTTTGCGGACTGCCTTGAGTAGAAGCTCCCAATCGATGCTATCGAAATAGCCTCGGACATCGATATCGAGCACCCAGTCGCTACGCCAGCACCGCTGTCGAGCTGTCCCAAGTGCATCGATAGCCGATCGTCCCGGCCGGTATCCGTAGGAGTCCTTGTGGAAGATAGGCTCCACTATGGGCTCCAGGTACCGTTTGACGACTTCCTGGGCGATTCTGTCGGCGACCGTTGGAATCCCCAACGGCCGTGTTTCCGTTTTACTGTCACCTTTCGGAATGTCGACCCGCCGGACCGGTGGAGGAAAGTAACTCCCAGAGGACAGGCGGTTCCAGAGCTTGTAGAGGTTGTTTGATAGATCAACCTCGAAGTCGGCGACCGTCTGCCCGTCTACTCCAGCCGCTCCCTGGTTGGCCTTCACCTTCTTGAAGGCTTCCCAGACTTCCCTTTTCGGTATGTCGAACGGCTTTGCCTTGTCCACAGGGCTCCTCCCGTTACCAGTTGGCCCTGGGCCGCGGCTGAACAACGCAGTCCCTTCGGTCCAGTCCCATTACAGAACCTTCAACCCTATTACGAACTGCTCCGCCCCTGTGTCCCGCATCGGTACTCTAGCCCTTGCGGTTTTAGCCGCTTGGACGTCTCCCTTGGCATCGGGACGACAGGTTCTCACGTTCCGCATAAGAGCCTGATCCGACTTCGCGCCGCCTATATGCCGGATGCCGCCCGGCCAGCCTTCAGGCTCGCTCCCGAGCTTGTCCCGGGAGACAGACCCACCCCCGGTTTTGACATCATCTGGTGCATTTCGACACTTCATCGACGGTTTCTTGCGCTCGCCTCTTCGGATCATACCTGCCGGGATCACGTCCTGGCTTTTGCTGCAACGCTCACCACGGTCGCATTTGACGACCGCAGCTTGCAGTGGTTTGAGACCAACACCTGACTGCCGACCTCGAGGGGCCTGCCCTCATCTCCTATACAGTTCCACATCCCTTACTCATGGGATGCTTCGTGACACACGGTCCGCGTTGCATTTGACCATCTCGGCCCCCGCTCCGAATCAGATGGTCTCAAGCGAATCACATTTCGAGTGCCGTGTGGACTACCATTTCGCCCCCGAAACAAACAGTTCGCTATCGATTCAAGTCGCTTTGGAGGTGGTATAAGTCGATAGGACCCTCTGGTGGCCGGCGCTTTGACGAACCTCAAGGCCAGGCGCCGCTTGGTGCGTCGCAGGCGAGGCCTTTCCCCACGGTCCCGAGCGCCGAAGCTGGCCGAGACCGACACCATCGATGTTCACGTATCTCTCGGTGCAGCTCGATGGCCAGTTCCTCCTCGCTCCAATCAACTGCGCGATGTTTGAAAGGATGGCTCGTATCATGTCGTGTTGGGGTCGCAAGAAGCCCGTCAGGCCCAAAAGGGCCCAAGGGCAAGGAGCGGCCTGCGGCCATCCCCTTTCTCCCATCGGTTTATTAAGAGGATGAGGGCCGGTTTCATTTGATTTTGCGGGATTTCCTTGCCGAGCTCCCGGTAGTATTTTGCGCAGGTCTGTATCGATAGTTCCATCAGGGCGCACCAAGATACTTCAC
>DATJKY010000071.1:0-9028 GCA_035490955.1 Terriglobia bacterium
GCAAGCACTACTCGCCGCGAACGATTTTCCTGCGCTGGCAGCGCCTCTTCCATAAGCGCAACGAGATGGGCCATCTGGCGTGGCTGGACCCGTGGCCGGCCCGCCTGCTGGAACGCTACATGAAGACGCGCGACCGGGTGCACCTGTATGCCGCCTTGGGCGCCATTGCGGGCATCGCGGGGCGCGCCGAGGGCGACAGCGAGCTCGATTGGCGCGATACCAACCCGGCATGGCATCGCCTGCAGCATTACTTCCCCGCAGCGGAAGAGGACGGGGAATGATAGCGCCGGGGGCGTGCCGAAGCCCTCAGTTGTGGAGTGACCTGCCCAGTTTATTACCGGCTAAATCCAGTTCAATGCGAGGGTGAGAGGTGTCCACGACGATGGCCCTGCGGTAGACCAGAGTGAGTGCATCGTCCGAACGGGCGGGATCGGGGCGGAATACTTGCTCGTACCAGACCTCTGGATGAGTCCGGAGAAACTGCTGCAATAAACTATGATACGGGCGCAACACCATGCCAGGAGGGAAAATCAGGATCACGGTACTGACCGGAACCGAGTCCAGGTATTTCCCGATCTCCAGCGCGCCCGTGAGCTTTGAGCGGTATTCGAATCCCGACCAGCTCTGCTCCGCGAGGGCCTGGGAGGCACGCAGGATGTAGTGGCCTGGGCGTCGTTCCCGCATGGCTGTCTCCGCGATGACCACACCCTCGCCGGTACTGTCGGACGATATCAGGAAGACGTCTCCGTAGGCGACGCGATTCGCCAACAGCTCGGACAGCACGGGATTCAACCCCCATTCCGGCTTGGGTTGGCGAGCGAAAGAAGTGGCAAGGAAGACCGCAGCCGCGGCCAGGACCACCCATCCGGTTCCGACCTCGAACCGCAGCCGCGAGCGTCGACACTGCCTGGCTACTGCTGCAGCCCCGGAAGCGAGAAAGAGCATCAGGGGAGCTGCAACGATTGCCAGGTGGCGACCCTCCTCGGCCGCCACGACGAACGCCCGCAAGATCAAAAACCCAAATACAGCCGCGCCCGCCGTGGTCAGATGCTCGTCCGTGGCTTTCCCGCGAAGCGCGCTCCAGAGCCAGGCAGCGATCCCGATGCCGATGAGCGCCGCGGCCAGAGGACCGGTCTCAGCGATAATCTGCCGCGGAAGAGTGCCGACCGCTTCCAGATTAAGGTGAATTCCCTCCGTGCGGCGAAGAGCTGGCAGGCCAGTGTTCGGTAAGAGCGTATAAGCTGGCAGGCAGATCACTGCCACTGCCAGGCCGCACACCCAGAAGGACGGTTTCCCAAACACCCGGAAACGGCGTAGCAGGAGCAACGAAAAGCCGGGTACAATCGCGAGTGACAGACCCGTTCCCTTAGTGAGAATAGCCAATATTGCGAAGCAGACAAATCCCAATAAGCCCCACCGGCTACTCCCTTGCAGGCTGCGTCCCCAGCACCGCAAGGCGGCAAAGCAGAGCAGCGCCTCCAGCGATTCCGACATCACTCGCGATTCGCCGTAATGGATCGCTGGCAAACACAGCAGCATGCCGGTGGCGATGAGGCTGCAAGCCAAGCCATGGTCGGCCGCGATCGCGCGCTCGACCAGAACCGCCAAAGATGCGGTGAGGGCAGCCATCAAGAGCATCAGGGAGATCCGCGACGTGCCGAACGGGAGCGTCCAGAGAGTTTGCACCACATAAAAAAACGGAGGCCAGTGGCCTAGCGCAACCTTCGGATAATGCAGGTAATAGCTCTCGGCGAAGCGCATGGGACCGGACGGCAGGCCGGCCGCACAATAGTCATGAAACATCAGCCCGGTGATGTAATGAGCGGGTTCGTCGGCATCGCCACCGAACTCGCGCGTATAAGCGAACGAAAACCACTGCAGCAACAACACTACCAGGAGAAAGAAGCTTGCGGCCGCCACCGGTCGCCCTCGCATTCCAAGCAATCGTGATGCGGTGCCAGGCTCTGGAAAAATCCGCATGATTCGTTATATCATGAGGTGAACGATGGGCGCGCCGTGCGGGAACAAGCGGCTCACCTTGGCCTTCACCTGTCACCGCGAGATGACCTCGGCTAGGTCCAGAAGCTTCAATGTGTACGGATACTGTTTCTCCGTCCGGAGTCCGGCGGAAGAACCGTTGTGGGGCATCGAGGAAGATTTCAGATTTTTCTCGACCGAGGGGCCGACCAATGGCGTT
This sequence comes from Terriglobia bacterium, assembly GCA_035490955.1. Classification (GTDB taxonomy): domain Bacteria; phylum Acidobacteriota; class Terriglobia; order UBA7540; family UBA7540; genus DATJKY01. The sequence continues at coordinate 2,198 of DATJKY010000071.1, forward strand.
GTGGTGGAACTGTTTCCGGAAGCGCCACCTATGGATGCCGTGCCTGCTAACGACGCTGTGGCGTATACTCCGCGAAACGTTGTGTACCGCGAAGGGGGGAAGAGATTCATCGATTACCACGGCCGGGCTTTAGGGATCCAAGACGAGGCCACGGGCGACTTCAAGCTATACAGCCAGGATACCGGATTGCTCTACGAAGCCGCGTACCTCTATCTGCTTTCTCAAATCGGGCAACGTTTGGATGCAGCCGGGCTGCACCGCATTCATGCACTGGGCGTGGTGGTGAAGCGACGAGCGGTTCTGGTGATGTTGCCCATGGGCGGAGGTAAGAGCACTTTGGGGCTGCACGTACTACAGCATCGCCAGGTACAGATCCTATCCGACGATGCGCCGTTCGTAGATCGGCGCGGGCGGCTGCTGGCGTGGCCCCTACGACTCGGCTTGTTGCCCGGATCGGAGAATACCGTCCCCGCGGAGCATCGGCGGACGATTCAGCGCATGGAGTTCGGGCCCAAGCACCTCGTGAACTATAGCTACTTTTCCGGCCGAGTCTGCCCGTCCGCCGAGCCCGGTCTTTTGTTCGTCGGCGCGCGGACCATGACCCCCTACTGCCGGATCGAAAGGATCAGCCGCATGGCGGCAGTGCGAAGCTGCATGGCGAACTGTGTAATCGGCATGGGGCTCTTTCAGGGACTAGAGTTCATGCTGCAGTCGAGCGCCTGGGAATTATTGAAGAAGGCAACGCTGGGCCTCTCAAGAATCTGGAACTGCTGGCAGTTATTGCGCCGTTCGAGGGTATTGCGGATCCATCTCGGGCGCGACGCCGACCTGAATGCACGGACGCTGGTGGACTTCGCAGAAAAATGCCTCGCCGATGGCGAAGACATCACTCCGGACGAGTCGTTCCGCATCGGCTAGCCCTTTACCATTCTCAACGCCTTCAATTCCGCCGCGGGCGCAGCAATCTCTATCTGGCCGTGAATCATATTTGCTCAAAGCCATCCCAGGGGAGTTTTATCCGCAAACACTTCCATGACTTCCGCTATCATTTTCTCGTAGCTCTGGCTACCGAAGCGCCTGAAGCGCCTCTCGTCGTAGCAGCCCAAGGGATGTTCCAACACGTTGAGAAGGCATTTGTTACAGTAGGAGCAAGGAGGGTCTTTGGGTCCGGGCCATCCTTCTTTCAGCAGCATCGGCAAGTCCGGGTTGGCGAGCAGCGGCCTCGCGATTGAGACCGCGTCACAAGAGCCGTTCTGCAAGACTCGAAGGATCCCATCAGCGGTTTGAAATCCTCCCGTGCAAATGATCGGAATGCGGACGTGCTTCTTGATCTGGGCGGCGGCGGGAGCGTTGATACCCTCTACCAATACTGGGATTGCATCCCCATTCCTATCAAGGAAGTGCTGTGTGCGGCCCCAGCTAAGCCTCACCAGCCAGCGCAGCCACGGGTATCGCATGAGTAGGTAATTCCGAAGAGTGTGTTGCCCGCTTGCCAGAATGCTCTGATAAGGCTTCCAGGCCATATCAAGCGGAAACGGACCGGCCGGGTTGTGGGGGTGAGGGAACGTACTGCCCGTGGAGACGTGGATGGCATCGGCAGTGTCGCGCTCCGCCCATCGGGCAATCTGTACGCTCTCTTTCAGGCCGTTGCCTCTAGGATACAAATAGTGGAGCGGCCACGGCACGATGGCGTTGTCGTTCTCAATGACACTGAGTTTTACGCTGAGAAAGACATCTCTCCCAACGTGATTGCGGATCTCCTTGACTACGTCGCCGAGGAAGCGATAACGATTTTCGAGCGAGCCGCCGTACTCGTCCTGGCGGTCGTTTATGGCTGAGCTGAGGAATTGGTTGAAGAGATAGCCGTTGGAAGAATGCAGTTCGATGCCGTCCAGTCCGGCGTCCACCACTCGCTCGGCGGCGCGCCCGAAGTCCTGGATGGCGTCCCGAACCTCGGCAAGAGACATGGCGTTGCACGGGAGGCCGTTGAAAAAATCGCCCTTTCCCGTGGCACTCAGCGGTCGCAACCGCAGGTCACGATTCTTCTGGTTCTCGATGCCGCCGATATCCTGCTGCCGCCCTGACATGGAGAGCTGGAGAATAAACTTACAACCGTCGACCTCATGCACCCGCTCTCCAACTTCTCTCCAGAAGGGTATTCGCTTGTCGGTATCTATGGTGGCGTAGTTTGGAAGGACCCGCGAATCAATCCGGATGGGAACGTGTGAAGAAATGATCGCTCCAACGCCCCCGCGAGCGAACCGTTTCTCGAAGTTCACACGCGCAGGCGTGCCAGAACCGTTGTAGTTGTCTATGCGCCCGGAAATACTGGAGCGAAAGATGCGGTTCTTGATAGTCAGGTTCCTGAATCGGAGTTCCCGAAAAATGGGCTCGTTCTTCTCGGGCTGAAGCTCAACGCCCATTCTTACCCTCCTCACATCGCTGTCCCATCGAGCGTTGGCGGCCCGCCCAACCGAGTTTGGGCTGCATCTGTAGGGTCGAGCGGCTTACGGCCCAAGCCGGCTGGCTGCTGCGAACAGCGACGCTCCTCGCCACCATGTAGCCTTCCGTCACCCCATCCTCTAATCCTATCACTCCGAGGAGGTCAACGCGGCGACCGACGACCGTTCGACAAGCTCACGGGAATCTGTTCTTGTGGCGAAGAACAGAAGAAGCAATTCCTCTCCCGCATGCGGGATCAGAATGACAAATGGAGGGACTTACGTCCCTGGCGGTGAGCCACAAGCCCATGTGATACTCGCGATGACAATGGTTGGGCCTGTTTTAGCACCCGCCTAAGCGAGAGACCTCTGCGCTACTTGAGCACAATGGCGAGCAGCGCGCCGTCGGTGTGCCACTTGCCGCCGGTGGCGGTGAGGCCTTGGCTGAGAGGATTGGGGCGGTTAACAAGTTTTTCCGCCGCTACCGACCCACTTACGGCGAGGTCGGCGCCCACTTTGCTGCGCTCGTCGTCCAGGTTGGGATCGATAGCATGGGAGATGGAGCCGGTATTGGTCGGCTCGAGGCCGATATCGTGGGTGGCAGCGCCCAGCCAGATCTCGCGTCCGTCGGGTGTTCTCGCGTCCGTCCGCCAGAGGCGCAAGTGGTGCCGCTTGTTAAAAGTGTTAAACATCTTTTCGAACGCCAGATCCTCGGCTCGGCCATAGACGTAGAGCTCGGAGACCGGTGCTTTGCCGTAGCCCTGGCTGTCCATCACCGCTCGAACGGTGTCGAAAACCGACGTGGAGGTTTTCTTTTCCGCCGCGCTCCAGCCAGCCTGCTGGAACGCCTGCAGGATCTCGCCGGCGCTCCCAATTACGACCAGGTTCAGCGGGTCACCGGGCTTTCCGTCCTTGCTGGAAGCGCGTTGGGGAGCATTGGCTAGCAGCGTCTCGACCGCCGTGGTGAAGCCACCAGGAAGCGTGCCAGGCACCACAGGCGGGAACACGCGGCTCACGGCAAGCGGCTTGTCAAGAGCGAAGAGTAGGTCGGTACCGGCAGGGAGGGCAATCGAAGTGTCTACGGTGCCGAGATTCTTTTCGGCGATTTTCGCCAACGCTCCTCCCACATCGGGATTCGATTCAGCCAGCTTACCCAGGCCGCGGTTGATCTGGGCGAGCGGCACTTCGCTTTCCAACACGCCTTGGATCGTTCCGCCCTCGATCGTCTCGCGGCCGTTCTCTACCGCGGAGACGTGACCCTCCAGTTGCAGGTTGGACTTGTTTGGCAGCGCCAGGCCGGTGAAGCTCAACTGCAACTGGTCGCGCTCGTCGGGCATCGAGCTTCTCACCAGCTTCTCGACGCGCCCACTCACCACCGCGCCAGTGGGGATGACCACTCCGGCTTGAGTGGTAACGTCACGAGCCACGCTTGCCTTAACGGCGTCGTGATTCTTGGAGGTCTTGCTGCTGACCGGCGTCGAGAGGCGAAGGTAGATCACCGTGCCCGCCGGTAAAGAGGTGGCGGACTCGACGCCCGTAGCTGCACTGGCGAACACAAAGAGCGCTGCCAGCGCCTGATGCACCCGCACCCCACTGAAGAGGGCAACGAAAGCTCGACGGAACACCGTTGGAATTCCTTTTTGGCGCGAAGAGGGCATATGGAAAACAGGGTCAATCCTTTCGAGTGTTGGTGTGCCCCTGGAGGTTGCCCGCACCGCCTTCGGTCGATTGAGGGTTGTCCGTCGCCCGATTGAGGTCCGACTACCTCTTGTCTTCGACTTCCTATTGTGTTTTCGACCACATAGTACGCTTCTCTCGATCAGCAACCCTTTCAGCTCGGCTCGCCTGATCCTGGTTGCAGAGAAAACGGCCGGAGGAGTTGGGCTTTGCCGGCCAGTAAGCTCTGTGCCGTCAGCCCGGAAGGGGCCGCCAGCATTGATTGTGTGCTATCTTGGGAGCAGGCAATGACACAACGTCTTTGAGTTCGGAGTATCAGAATTGATTTGTCCGATCTGCCAGAAGCGCAAAGCAAAGCGGTTCTGTCCTGCCAAGGCAGAGACCATTTGCACGGTCTGTTGCGGCACGGAACGCGAAGTGACTATCGATTGCCCTGCAGAGTGCCCTCACCTCATGGCCAGCCGGGAGCACGATTTCGAGCGGCATAACTTGGACCGGAGCGAGTTCCCCTTTCCAGATGCCAAGATCACCCCTTCCTTTGTAGCGGCCCACCAGGATCTGCTACTCGACCTCTCCTACGCGATCTGCCTCTTCGCCCGCGATAACTCTGCGCTCGTGGATTCTGACGTCATCGCCACGCTTAAGTCCCTGGTGGAGGCCTACCGGACGCTCGCGAGCGGCCTCGTTTATGAGAACCCCCCGGCCTATCGCATCCAGCGCGAACTTTACGAGGCGGTGAAGACCGGGATCGAGGAGTACAAGAAAGGGGAGCGAGAGAAAATGGTCGTGGCTTCCTTCCGGAACATTCGCAACGGGGAGATCTGCGATATCCTAGTGTTTCTGACTCAACTGGGAGCTCTCAGGTCCAATGGCCGTCCCAAAGGCCGCGCCTATCTCGACTTCCTGCGCACCCAGTTCCGCCCCGAGACGTTCTCCAAAGCGACCTCCGACATCGTTTTGCACATCTCATAGGCTACTAAAAAGGGCCCGCCGCGCCTGGGCGGAAACTACGGTCTCGCGGAGTCGGACCGGCGCTTGGAGGCAGAAACCTCTTGGTCGTGTACTTGAGAATTGGGCAGATGTAAGCTGGAATCCAGCCAACCGATGAGTGTTGCCGCTGGTGTTTCGCCAATGTAGTCGAAGACCGGCTCTCCCAGACTGTCGAGGATGATCATGTGGGGAAAGCTGGCACTGAAATACTTTTTGAAAAGGTCTATCTGAGCGGGAGTCAGGGGCTGGGAGAGGTCCATCACCACAAAATGGACGCTCTGCCTGTAATCCCTGTACAACTCCACCGTGCGCAGGGCCTGACGCTTAGCGTTGTAGCAGAACTCGGCGTAAATAAAGAGAAAGTTGGGAACGCCCTGTTCCACCACGTCGTCCATGTGGTCGCCTAAGATGAGTGGTCCCTGCACGCCGTTCTTCATGTAATCCACTCCGGGACTCATGCGCAGATTCTCTGCCGCCGTGAGCAGTGCGGGCCCAGCGAGCAGGGCCACTGCTGCAAGGACGCATTTCCACACTCTATTCATTCACTCCTCTTTGGCGAGACGAAGGCGGCTGACCATCCCGGGGACGACCGCCGCCACGCTCGAATGTCGGTGCCGGAACTAGGATTCTCGTGCAACCCCCGCCCGCTACGGCTGTAACTGGACTCGGGTGGCTTGAAACTCGCCCTTAGCACCCGCCTTCCCAATGCAAATGACGTCAGATCCTTCCTTGAACTGACTCATGTCGGGAAGCACTTCTTTTCCCTTCGTCCACTGAGTAGAGCTGTCGAAATAGATCTTTTTTTCGACAGTTCCCTTCCGCACGTCCATATTGGATTGGTCCTTGTTGAACCTGATGATGATGCCGTGCCAGCGCAACTGCTTTTCAGCCGTGGCAGGCTTCGCCGGCTGCTCCTGGGCGACGGCGGTTCGAACACCATATCCCGCGAACACAATTGAAGCGACGAGCAGACAAAACACAACCCTTCTCATGATTGTCCTCCAATTGATCACGCGCCGCGAAGGCGCATAATCATTCTTCGAATTTTCCTTTCTGTTCTTTACTGAGTCGGAGTATAGAACCTAGCTTGCACAAATGCAAAGGGTTTGTGGTTTAACTCGGATTGTTTTCAACGACATCGTGGCTTCCATCAAATTTCCCTTTATTTTCAATAACATCGTGGCTCTTAGGTGCAGCTTGCTGTTTCTAAATGGCTTAGTCAACACTCCGGCACGGGGGCGGGGGGTCAGTTTTGATGTAGAGGCGACCCTAACGCCTCCACCTAGCCAAGCAAATTGGCCGCTACCCAGGTAAACTGACCCACTACACGGCATGGGTTCATTTGGATTTGGGAGCCTCGCCTCGTGAGAGAACGACATACTGCCACGCATCCTACTGCCCGCGCCTCCCTGTCCTTGAGATAGAGCAGCAGGCGGCACGTCCTGCGCCAACCGGCGCGCTAGGCTAGCAGGCTGCTGAAAAAACCTCCGAGCATGTCATCCTGAGCGGAGCGAAGGATCTGCTTTTCGTCTCTTTTCAATCAGATAAAAGCAGATGCTTCGCTACCTCTCCCTCGAAAATCACCCCTGAGTCACACTGGTACGACAGCTGGCTCTATGGGCGTGATCGCGACGTTGTAGCCGAGTTTGCGTAGGGCTCGTGCCAGGGCCCGAGCGCGCCGTTTCCGGGCTTGGGGGTCGCGGTAGGCGCCTTGCTCGACATA